>DASUUV010000046.1:0-38820 GCA_036373895.1 Nitrososphaera sp.
ACGTGGCAAATCATGTTAAAATTTTTCTAGCGGAAATAGTCAGCCGCATAAATTCTAGCGACCATGGCCAGCCGTGGCCTTCAAAGTCGTTTAAGAACGCCTCGACAAAACGTTCTTTCCTGTTTGTATCAGGAAGATAACTAAGGAAAGGCTTCATTACCACTGTTCTTACAAAAGTAGCAAAGCTCTGACGATCAGAAAAAGATGTGATCTGGATTGACAAATCAACTTGGATCTCTTTGAATCCTACCTTCTGTAGCAACCTCTCTGACTGTTTCCAATTAGCAAAGTGCTCCTTGAATTGCTCTGACTGCATTATTACCACTATTTTCATTTGAGTATCACTTTCCCGTTACTTCTAAACTTAAGTCCTGTGTAGGAGGGCTCTAAGATCTTCCTTGTGTTGTACTATTACTGTTTTATTAGCGCCAGTCATATTATTCATTCCTCCTCTCCTTTTCAGGCTTCTAATAGTAGTTGATCGCATCCTCGCTAGCTAGTTGTTATTCTTTTGGCTTTCTTTCCCATTTAGTTCAGACTCTCTCACTCACTATTACTACTCTTGTTCTTCTATCGATTCAAACGAGCCAAACACTTCTTGCAGGGCTGGCGGATGCCTTACTAGAAAGTTGTTATCTGCTACGTTGCTATAGACCATATATCCTGTATTTCTATCCTGACTTAGTACAAACATGCCTTTGCTGTTCACATTAGAAGTATAGTCGTCAAGTGGAGAAAAAGGAGTCCCTGCATCATCATAGAATGTATACGTCATATCGACAATTTTTCTAAATTCATCAATGTCTGTACTATTTTGTATTCTTATCCCCTCCGATATTTTGTGGTGACATCTGTACCCGTAATGCAACTAAATCATTCGTTGTTATCGTTTCAACATCTTGCAATTCTGTCCATCTTAGGATATAAATTGCGTTACTGAGTTGCGCCCTTTGACAATTATACTCTCCTCCTATGCCAGGTAACGCCTCATCTTCTGGACATAGCATTGCTGTACGCTCACCCTATGTAAAATGACTTTAATGTACGAGGTGCGCCTTAAGGGTCAGACTACAAATTTGTGTCATCTAGTGCCATTTTTGACAGGATAGTTCTTATATACTAGATAGCGGGGTCCCTGACAATTCTGAAGTTAGTGATAAATGACATAAAATTTTTGCTGCTTTACTGATCCGACAATCAAGTCTGCCAAACAGGTTAAAAGGAATAGTTCCTATAAGAAGGGTTTCGAGTTCATCGCTTTAGATGAATGCCATGACATTAAGCGCTGTCCTAGCCGCAATGGTCAAAAGTTAGGATCTACACATGTGGTACCGCCTCTTGAGTAGACCCATCCATGTTCTTGACAGGGGTCGCCTTTCAAATGGACAATTGCTAAGTAATTCTGTTCAGTTCCATCCGTGAAGGAAACTTCCCAATACAAAAATATCTTAAAACCAACCTCGCTTGCTGTAAATCCGTCACCTACGCCACCAGGTGCGTCAATGGTATGTATCTCTAAGTACCAGTATCTTGTGTCCCTTACATTCACTAGCTCCTGACGTACATGAAAGTCATCATTTCCACACCCTTCATCGCTACAGACCATCAATCTGGCGCTTTGAGCATTTTTGAAAATACCTGGAAATTGTGGAACTAGTAGACCAAACCGTTCACCAAACGATATTGTTCCCTGAGGAGGTCTACTATAGTCTGCAATAGTATCTTCTCCGAGAGGATCGTTTTCAAGCTGAAGTCTAGATGCTTTACCATCTACTATGATGTATGCTGGCGGGAGTCTGCCGTCTCCTAATCTAAATGATAGAGAGGGTAATAATGATGCCTCAGCTTGTTGCTGCTGCAAAGACAAGATAAGAGAAGAAGATGAGGGAGAAGCAAAAACAAGAGCCAAAAACATCATGCTTGTTATGCTAGTCATGAACATTATTCGCAGAATCAGTGCCCTATTTTTGGTATTTTCAAGACCTCTTCCCAACAATCGGAAATTCATTCACATTCTGAATACTTAAGAATGTCTTCAGATTCTTACTTTGACATTCCTTAGAAGTTTCTCATTTAGCTCTTACTCTATGTAGTTGTGGACATCAAAAAGCAAATAGCTCGCGTGTGGATCTCACTCTTTGGATATCAGCATATCACATTAACGACAGTAGAAAGCACACTTTTCTAGTATCCGCCTACATCAGTTACTGCAACGCATCGCTGTTTAGCATACGACGTTTTAGGTCAAGGCTTCAAAGGACCCAACGGTTATGACAGCGTATTTTTCGGTCTTTATCAGTTGGAAGTGATGGATTTTCTTAGGAAGAAACCAAGTGTAATGAGTGTGTGAATAATTGTAACCACGAGCAGAACGAGACTGTGTTCCTACTAGGTTCTTCCTTCCTCGTTGGTTGTTGCTTAATTCCTTTTGTCGCTGTAATTGTTATCGGTGCCAGGAGTACCATATTTTCATACTTCAGCCTCTAACCCCCATGTCTTCCAACCTTTTCGGGATTCCCCCCTTGCAAACATCTCCAGATATTTCCGACCTGGAAACATGGTTTCGATAATATCGTAAACTTCTAGCGGTTTCCTGCTGTGTTCCTTCCCCCTTGATGCAAACAGAACCGAAGAAGGTCTATCTGCTTCTGCTGGTGTTCCAAGTCCTGAACCTTTTACCCCTATCAAAAGGAGTTCATGCTGACCTCTAACGTAATATCCCGTCCCGTATTTGTCTTTGACCCAAGCAATATTAGTCTTGTATGTAAAGCCCCAAGCCCTAATAACATCAATTGCTACATCCAGCTTGGGGTTTGTAGCCCACAAAAACAGAACTGCTACTTTATCAGCCGCTGGTATTTTCAACTGCTTCAATTCTTCGTCTGTCATAACTGAATAATGATCTTCTGGACTTCCACGAACTGCGCTATTGAAATAGTCCCAAGGTGGATCGACTAACAAGACATCATACTGTCCTTCTGGTGGTTTTGGTTTTGGTATATCTCTATCTGCTGCACGCATTGCTTGCGTGTAAGCATATTCTACCCCTATTTTGTCAGCCCTTACCTTCTCTCTAAAGTCTCCATCTACTTTGAATAATTCTGAATTAGTTATCTTTCTAACTTTATAGATAGTGTCTTTGGATGTTTTAGACTCTTCTGCAAGTTTTTCGTCGACATGAACCTTTTCCTGCTGTCGGGAAAGGGTTGTACCTGCTTTCATGTTCCTTCTCGCTTGTTCTGCAAGTAAAGGCTGTTTTCGTAATGCAAGCTCTGCACGCTGGAACCTAGTTAATTGTCTTCTTGCAAGGTTGGCATCGATGGCAAATAGTTCTTCTTCTATTTCGCTATCAAGCTCTTGTAGTTGAAATATTGGTGGAATATCAAGTTCTGAACAGGCCTTAAGTCTATGGTGTCCGTCTAGAATATCGCCTTGACGGTTAATAATGATAGGGTATTGTGGTAAGTAGCCGTATTTTATCAGCGACTGTCTAAGTAATTCGTATGCTTCATTTGTGAGTGGATAAACTTTGTCGGCGTATTTACCGCCTGTTATCTGTACTTTTACTTTGATAAGTTCCTGTTCAATTACACCTTCTTCTTGTTCTGGTCCTACTACTATCGCCTCAATAATACTCATCATTTTCTCTTAAGCGCCCCCCTCTCCCCCTTGCAGTAGTTTCGGTTTATACTTCCCTTGCTCTATCTCTGTGAGCTTACCCTCTTCCACTAAAGCCTGAAGGGTCTGCTCTGCTTGATATTCATCACAGAAGAGGGGGTCTTGTCTTGGTAGACACATCAGCCTTGTTTTCCATTCGTCCTTTGTGAAATAGCCTTTGTTGTTAGCTTGTTCGTCAAGCATGCATTTCTGTATAACTTCATCAAAGTCAGTGGTACAGTGCACTTCGTCCACTTTTGGCTTGGTGTACCGTTTTTCTTGTTGTTCTTCGTCATTTTTTGTAATATTTGTATCATCAGCCTGCTTAAGACCCTCTGATGTTGTAATATTTACGGAATTTAAACCGTTCACTAACCTAGGCACCTTAAGAAAATCTGATAATTTTAGACCATTGCTGCTTTGGCTTTCATAGAACTCTATAAACTCGTCTATAAGTATATCGTTACCCTTTGGATCAAGTATTTTCAATGATGCCGACGTGAGTGTACGCTGTGAAAGTTGTAAAACTTCTTGATTTAGCCAGTCTTTAGGTATTCCTGTGTAATTTTCTGGAACTAATAGCTTCGAAAATTGTAATTTTTGGTACACTGGGCTTAAAGTGGACGTGGTGGACGACGATTCTACTTCCTCTTCAACGTCTACTAAGGGGGTAAAGAGGTATTTTATCGCCTTAGTATTCTCGTCTCTCTCTTGCTCGAGGTAATTATGGTTAACAAGTTCCTGAAGGTAGTTTTTGAGCAGGTTATTTGAATTCATTCTAAGCGTGCCCTTGGGGTTACTTATGTTGTAAAAGTCACAAATATCCCGAGTCTCGAGCCTTTCTCTTCCCCTAGCTCTGTAAAGTGGTAGTATGTATTGCTGATAGAATCGTAGTTTATGCGGTGGTAGTCCACTCATGTTTTGCATGACGTGTAGAGTTTCTTGAAGATCCTCTAGGGTTGCTATTATCAGCTCTTCATCGTCAAATAACAACTTGTGTCTTAGGTTAGCCTTTGATAATGCAATTATGTTTAACATTGTAAAGAACCTGTTAACTGCTCTGTTATCCTGACCTTTATCCGAAGGTAAGATCTCAGAGATCCTCTCCCCGAACGGGATCCACACAGGGCTATCCGTCGTACTGGTGTAATGTTGGATCTGGTGCTTCAGATAAAGAAAGTATTGCTTACCCAATTCTTTTGCCATATCTGAAATTATGACTTGCTGCTTTACACCTCTTGGAAGCCCTTTCTTCTGCGCTATCAGTATGTTACCTGCTTTGTATTTGGCTTTCACCATATTGGGAGATGCTATGAGAAACCTGCTTTCTACTTCCGTCCACATGTCCCATTTGGATTCGTCCTTTGCGGAGCAGAAGATACAAGCGGGCCATCCCCTGGTAATTACACACTTTACTTCCAACCCACCACTAGATATCTTTTCAACAAAGGGGTGTTCAATTTCCCAGTAGTCATGAGATAGTATGGGCTTTAGCATGTCCCATAATTCTGGATGCGGGGGTTCTAGGAATATGAGAGTCTTGTTACTTAAGTTGAGAACATAAGCAGAGTCTTCTAGTAATACAGCTAATTCGTCTTGATATTCTTCTAGTGCTGTAGCTGAGTTTTTACCCTTGCCCTTCTTTGCTTCAGCTATGGCTCTTTTGAGTCTTCTAACTTCCTTACCAATTTCGTTACCTTGTTTATCAACTAAAACCCCCTGTTCTCTTACCAAAGTTTTAGGAGACATTGAGCCAACTATCCTTACCTCTTTACCTCCTGGAGTGTATTTTGCAGACTCTGTGATAGGATAAGTCTTACCTGTTGACGTAGGCGCCAAGACTCCCAAATTCATGGGGTCGTTACCATATGCAGAGAGTTTTGTGTACATTATCTGTCTGACCAGGGAGTCTTCTTCTTTGACTGTCCTTTTGACACAGTCCACCAGAAACTCAAAATAGTTATTGTTATACTGATCTACAATCAGCGGGTGAGAAGGTGGAGCTACATAATTTTTAGTGACTCTAGCCCTTTCGTATATCTGGTTTACTATTTCCCTAGCTCTGTTTGCTACATTGTCTTGTGATACGTAATCAATACCGAAATTATGACAACCAGTGTATATCTTATCCTCAACGATCTGCTTCTTTTCCACAGGAGACTTCCTAGCTATATTGGGAGGTAGCTTTATGGAATACCTGGGCTCGCCATTTAGCATTATTGTAATGTTGTCATCGTCTAGTGTGACGAAGCTAAGTTTTGGTTCCTCTTCTTCTTCTTCAATTCGTTCTCCTCTTCTTTCTTCTTCCTGCGTCAACTTAGCTAGCGACCTCCCTAATGCTGGCGTTAGTTACGACAAGTAAAGAAAAGCTTAAAGCCACCAGTTGATAATTCTTCTTCACGCTCGAAAACCTCCCTTGTATAAAGGGGTGTTGTTTTTGTGGGCGACTTTAGCGGTGGAAGGAGTTGGTGCTGTGGGGACCTGGTTGGAGGACTCGGAACCCCTCACACCCGTATGTTCTTCTCGTGCTTCTTCTCTAAGATACTTGTCAACTGCTCTTAAGATAAATCTGCTCCTTGAGTCAAACCTTCTGCGCTTTTCAACTTCCTGGACTATGGAAACTGGAAGGGATATGTTGACTCCCACATTCCTACCGTAAGATCCTTTGTTTCGTGCTGTCAAACTTTATTCCTCTTATGTCAACTGTTGTTGCACTTATGGCTTAAAAGGTTATTCCCTTCAGATTTTTATTATGCCAGCTGGCACTAGAAACAAAACTAAGAAGAATATAGTGTAATGTAGCAGCACACTCTCTTGAGGATAAGGTGAATGAACTTTGCCGCTGGCTCGCCTTTGGAATTTGTCCGCATATAGGAGACACAAAACACCGACTGGCAAGAAGCCTCTCATATGTGCCTCGACTGATATGTTTGGTAAGATATCTTCTTTATCCTCCAGCTGCCTCTTTTGCCGCTTTTTCTTTTCAGCACCTACAAATTCACAGCTTTTTCAGCAACAAAAAATTCCATGGACTCAGCAGAGCTGAAATGTCTGCATGGCTCAAACAGAGCATGGAATCAAGCCGGACGGCTCGTATTGGGTCCGCACCCCGGTCAAGAAGCGAATCTGCTATAGTGTCGGCTGTCCTTGTGCTGCCTTCTTTCTCTGCAACCATGCAATACTAATATGCGTGTTGAGATAGGATATGTAAGTAACTACGTTGTAAAGCATGCATTCAGGCTTTGGCAATAGTGTCGATGATCCTTGCAAGCTCAATATCGTAGTTGCTTATGCCATTGACATCGTGCGTCACAAGGTCGATCCTAACGCGGTTGTAAACGTTGAACCATTCTGGATGGTGGTTCATCCTTTCTGCATTCATTGCAACTTTTGTCATAAATCCAAATGCCTGTACAAAGTCGTCAAACTCAAATGTCTTGTTTATCTTGCCACTGACAACCTTCCAGTTATTAAGCTTGCCTACTTCCTGCTCTATCTCACTCTGCGACAATTTGCGATACTCGTCATCTGACATAAATTAAGTGGGGCAATGTACCTAATACATCTTGCCCATCTGAAGGAACGACATCCTCTTGGCAGTTATTATAATTGCAGCTATTGCAAGTGTAGTCACTATAGAAGCGATGCCTACTGGGAACTCGGGCACCACAGTCAGGCCTGATTGCACCGATTCGTTCGTGTCCTTTATCTTTTCTACTCGCACATTGAAGGACCCCTGAGATGTAAACGTCACATCCTGAGAAGATATGCCCTCTGGACTAGTCACTCCTCCGGAGCGTGTTACTTCGTTGCCATCTTTGTCCACAAGGGCTAGCTCGTATGCGGCAGCAGACACTGGCGTATCAGACTTGTCAGTTATTCTGACGCCAAACGTCACCGGCTGCTCTGGGAATATCTGTTCCGGCCATATGAGACCTACCTTATAATTCTCTGACTCGGCAGAGACCTGAGCCATCTTGACTTCGCTACCAGGGTCTGAAGGACTCAGTGCAAACACTGCCTTGTCCGGCGTCCTGTTCTCAGACGTCACCTTGTTAGCGATGTTTTCAAGGTTGGTCTTTGATATGGTATAGTGCACGATAGTGGCCTCAGGAGTATAGGTATCTACTGCCACCGGAACGCTTACGCCATTTACTGTAGCATTGAGCGATTGTTTGTTAAAGTCAGATAACGCCTTTGGTATGAACACTTCCGTATGGAGCATGCCTCTCCTGTCTATTATATCAGAAGTCCAGTCAAAGGGCATTGAAAACTGGATTGTCTTTGTTTCTGGATCATAATTAGAGCTGTCAATGGCGCCATAATAGTTCCTGATCTTGGCCTGCTGAGTCTGGCCGCCTTCTGAGATATTGATCACTTCTTCTCGACCTGGAGTCACCCACACATCATACTTGAGCGGCGGGTCTACCTGGGTTCTGGTAGTGCCAACAGTATGTACCTCAATAAACAGGTTATAGAGGCCAGGCTCTATGAAAATAGGTCCCTCTACCACAATGGGTCCTCCCCTGTTCCAGATCCCGCCAAACTGGGGCTCTGACTCGCCTCTAGCTACTACTGTCTCAGTGTCCCTAGGAACTACCTGTATTTGCAAGTCTCCTTCAGGGTCATAGAAGAGGCCTTGCCCGCCAAATTGGCCGCCCTCTGTTACAACAGGGATCTCAATGCCGTTCTTTTGAAAAAAGATCCTATACGTCACCTCTTCAAAATTTTGATTTGTGTTTTCGTCAAAGAACCTTGCACTTATGAAAATAGGCTAGCTAGTATCAGTTACTACTGGCGGATCGAGCTTGACAAAAAGGCTAGCCTTCTTGTCTTCAAAATCGGCTGCAGGCGGCTGGTGTCCGCCGTGGGCAAACTCACTGGGAAAAGCAGGAGTCAAAAGAATCATGGCAGCAAAAAATACAACAACAATCTAAACAAGACAGGGAATTTTTGTACTTTCAACTTGAGGCATTTTTCAGAAATCAAAATTGTAGCAGGTATATATGGGTTATTTTTGCTAGCATGCACAACTCCAAATACTATTAATATCGATCCGCTCAACTGACGAGCAATTTGCCGGATGGGTAGTCTAGCCTGGTTAGGATACCTGTCTTACACACAGGTGGTCGAGAGTTCAAATCTCTCCCCATCCATTATTTGTTGCTCTGCGTCTTTCTTGGCGATATATCATCATCATCATCTAGCAGAGACGCCCCGGAACATAGTGCCCACGATTCAAGACATGAATATATGGAGCTGCTCGCTTGCTTGATTATTAATTTAGCAGGCTATCCTCCTCTAGCTGGCAAATCTTTCCATTACTCTTACAATACACTTGGTCATCTTGTTCAATAGGTCAATCCTTGCAAACTCGTTTGGAGAGTGGATGCGAGCAAACATGTAGGTGCTACCGATCGAGATACAGGGCGCCTTGAGCATCTTGGCAAATGAGTACATCGGGCCCGTGCCAGCAGAAGAAACACTTATTATTGCCGAACCAAAGGTTTCTTTTGCAGCCTGTTCTACCTGCCGGACAAACGGGTCGCTGATCGGCGTCCTTGCTGCAGCCTCGCCATGAATGAGCTTGACCTCGATGTCTGAAAAGCCATGCTCCCTCAAATGATTATTGAGTCGTTCAAGCTGTCTTTCCGGCACCATGCCTAGCACTAGCCTAAAGTCTATTTTGACCATTGCCTGAGACGGCAATACCGTTTTTGCACCTTCGCCTATGTAGCCGGAGTTAAAGCCGGCGATGTTGCAGGTAGGCATTCCGACAAGCGCCTTTTTTATGTCAGTGCCCTTTGTATCGGCAACAAACTTGCTGATGCCATACTCTTTCTTGAACTCTTCAACATCAAAGGGCTCACTTGCAATGACGGATAGTTCTTGCTCCGTAAATGGCCTTACTTCCTTGTACCAATCTTTGATCAGTATCTTGCCGGTCTGATCGCGCATTGTGTTGAGCGCAGAGATAAGGCGCCACGCGGGGTTTTCAATAAGCACCGCAAGACTTGAATGGGCGTCACGCACTGGTCCCTTTGCTATCAATTCAACATATAGCAGCCCCTTCATACCGAGGCTGATTATTGGCCTGTCCTTAGCGTCTACATATCCAAACTCCCATATTACGCCGTCGCATGAAAGCCTATTGCTATACCTGTTGAGGTACTGCTCGACATGTACGCTTCCGACCTCCTCCTCGCCTTCTACCATGAACTTGACATTGCAAGGCACGTCGCCTGTCTTTTTCAAGCAATATTCAACTGCCTTGATGCGAGTAATCAGTTCCCCCTTGTCGTCAGCTGAGCCTCTACCAAACACATAGTTACCCTCGACCTTTCCACTAAACGGCTCGTTCTCCCATAGATCAAGTGGTTCTTCTGGCTGCACATCATAGTGGTTGTAGAACAAAATAGTCTTGCTCGGGTTTGACTTTGATTTTAATTCGCCATAGACAATGGGCGGAATATTCTTGTCGTCAAGGTAGAGGACTTCAGAGTTGATGCCGGCTTTGCGCATTATTTTTGCAACAAGGTTGGCGCACTCTACTAGGCCATGCTTTTTTGCAGAAACGCTTGGCTGCCTTATCAGGGTCTGGAGGTCTGCAATGAGACACTCCATTTCAGCATCTACTATTTCGTTTATCCCACTCAATGCAGTGTGTAGAGATTTTATAATTGAAAATAAAGGTTGCTTTCTAGATATTTGGCTATTTGTTTGATTTAATAATTTTATGTGTATGCATCCTAAATTCTGATTTTTCTGAACCGTTAAACTAGAGCTGTTTTTACTCCGCGGGGTCAATCTTCATCCTGATCGTGTCAGGTCCTACTACAGTAAATTGCGATGTTTCTCTTTTTGACACATCAATCACTACACTATAAAATACCCATATTCCGAAGACAAATGCGATGATTGCTGGGATTACTAGCAGCATCAAAATACCGCTTGCCATTGACAGTATTGTATTATTCCACTTCTGGCAGTAAAAAAGCTATCCATATGAATCATTTATAACCATCCTCAGATGCCTTTCATTTCATGTCAAACTCGATCTTCTTTTCGCCCAAGTCGATCGCTATAATTGGGGCTTCTGAAAAGCCAGGGGTGGGCAAGACGATCTTTTACAATATCGCCAAGCACTTCAAGGGCAAGATTTACCCAGTCACCCCATCAAACCCGACAGTGGGTGGGCTGACAGCGTACAAGAACGTACTTGATATTCCAGATTCTATAGACCTTGCAGTAGTGGCTGCGCCCAGCAAATTCACCCCTCCTGTCATGGAAGAGGTTGGCAAGAAGGGAATTAAGGGTGCAATCATTGTTTCTGCAGGTTTCAAGGAAGTGGATGAGGCTGGAGCTAAGCTAGAAAGAGAGGTTGGCGAAATTGCCAAGAATTATGGCATCAAGGTCATTGGTCCAAACTGCCTTGGAATAATGAGCTTTTCAAAGGATAACATAATGAATTCTACGTTTCTGAAGATTACTCCAAAATATGGTAATATTGCACTTGTATCACAGAGTGGGGCCATCTGCGCTGCAACTGTAGAGGACGCAGAAGCTCAGAACATCGGCTTTTCAAAAGTCATTAGCATGGGCAACAAGGTGGACATGGACGAAAGTGATGTCCTGGAGCTCTTGGCAGAAGACGAAGACACGAGAGTCATTGTGATGTACCTTGAAGATATCCGCAATGCAAGGCGGTTCATGGAAATTGCAAAGAAGATAACCGCTGAAAGAAAAAAACCAATAATCGTGCTCAAGGCTGGCAGGACTGCAGAAGGTGCCAAGGCGGCCGCTTCACACACTGGCGCACTGGGCGGATCTGATGCAAACTATGAAGCGGCTTTTTCTCAGTGTGGCGTAATTAGAGTTGACACAATGGGAGAGCTGTTCGATCTCGCCACTGCCTTTTCAAAGCAACCGCTACCAGATGGCAATGTTGTTATTGTATCGAATGCCGGCGGCCCGGCTATTATTTCAACTGATGCCTGCTCTAGGTACGGATTAAAGATGGCAGATATCTCATCTATAAGAGATGAGATAGCGAGGGTCATACCCGCATACGGTTCGCCAAGAAACCCTGTAGATATTGTTGGTGACGCAGATTACCTGAGGTTTGAAAAAGTATTGCTTCTGACATTGGCGCATCCAAATGTCGGCTCTGTAGTGACAATGTGCACCCCTTCAGCTACACTCAACTACGATGACCTTGCAAGGATTCTTGTCAAGATGTCGCAGCAATTCCCGAACAAGACAATACTTGCGTCGCTGATGGGTCTAGCCGAAGGGATGGAAAATAGAAGGATCATGTCAGAAGGTGGCATCCCCTACTACCTATACTCAGAGCCGGCGATAAGGACACTCAAGGCAATGTATGATTTTAAGAAATGGGTAGATGAAGCTTCAAACAAGAGAGCTACCCTGCAATTTGCCAAGGATACAGCTAAGGTAAAGTCAATCTTTGAGAACGTCCGCAAGAATGGAAGGAGCAACCTCCTTGAAGAGGAAGGCTACGAAGTGCTTGAGGCCTATGGCTTTCCAACTCCAAAGAGCATCCTGTGCACTACGGAGCAAGAGGGTATGAATGCAGCAAGGCAAATAGGCTATCCTCTGGTCATGAAGATAGTTTCTCCCGACATCATTCACAAGTCAGACGCAGGCGGCGTCAAGGTTGGCATCAAGACCGATGACGAATTAAGGAATTCGTTTAGGACAATAACAGAGAATGCGCTAAAGTACAAGTCAGACGCCAGGATAAAGGGTGTGCTTGTTCAGGAAATGGTCAAGTCCGCCAAGGAAACTATACTTGGGGCAAGCCAAGACCCCACATTTGGGCCAGTCATAATGTTTGGCCTTGGTGGCATCTATGTCGAAGTGCTCAAGGATGTTGTATTTAGAATCGTGCCTATTGACGAGCAAGAAGCGATAAACATGGTCGAGTCCATCAAGACCATAAAGCTGCTAAAGGGTGTCAGAGGAGAAAAGTCATCCGATTTAAGAGCAATTGCGGATTCGCTCCAGCGACTCTCGCAGCTCGTTGTCGACTTTCCAGAGATAAAGGAATTTGACATCAACCCGCTTTTGGTGCTCGAAGCAGGAAAAGGGGCCAGAGTGGTCGACGCCAGAATAATCCTCAACTAGCAGCAGTAGCAGCAGCAGCTGCTAGAGCTTGGTGCCGCACTCTGCACAAAATGCGGCATCAGATTCGTTTTGGTAGCCACAAGCAGAGCACTTGCCTCCAGCGGCTGCAGCAGGCTTGGTTTCAGCAGCTTTGAGCAGAATAATGTCTCCTATTTTTGAGATACCATCCCATGGTACTTCTTTTTCACCTATCTGAATCGTTATATGCGCGTTTCCTCCTCCACCAACCCTGCGCAGACCTATTTGCTCAACCTTTCCAATTAGCATAGCCTCGCTATCGTAGGCAGACATGCCAACAAGAGATTGCATTGGAAAAAAGCTATCGCTTGTAATTGTAGTTGTTGGCGGTGTTGTTGTTGGAGCAACAACAAGGTCGGGAAGAGAAGGAGAAGAAGGAGGAGGAGGAGAAGAAGAAGCTGTTGGGCTCTCCTCTTCTTCTACTCTTGGGGCTGGTCCTTCAATAGGAGTAGTATTAGTAGCCTCTTGCTGCTGCTGCGGTGTCTGGGAAGGAGCGTCGAACTTGCGATACTGTGCAATTGTGGCATTACATGTCTTGCACTTGTATTCACCCTTTTCAATAAGTGTGACGCCTTCTCCAAGCTCTTCATTTGGGTTTTCAAATACCAATGCTGGTGAGCCTTCGTACGCTTTTTCACATTTGTTGCAATAGTGTTTCACAAACCTGTCCTCTTCAAGCCTGCCAATGCCGGCCAAGAACAGCTCTGGACCTCCAAGGTTTCCCTTCTTTTGCTCTTCGTCTGTTACTCTTGCAATAGCGTAACCACCAGAGCCGCGCAGCTTCTTTTCAGTCATGTCTTCAGCGATCATAATATGTTTGTTAATAGGCTTCGGTTGCAAGTTATTTAAATCTAGTCAATATTATCAATCAATTTTTAATTCGAAGGATAATGTGCAAAAGACCAATTCTCATATAAGATGTACTCGCCTTCAAGACCAAATGATGTGGAATTCGTGTTGTATTCTTGAGTTTATTCTTGTATAACAAGAATCAATCAAGACTAAGAATAATATTATACTAAACGAGCTGAAGCCCAATTTTATTGCATGCCCAATTTTTTGTCAATTAAATTTTGTGATAATGATTCTAAATCAAAGATGGTTAATATACTACAATCGTCAAAAGAGTTAGCGTCTGCTTGTGAATGCCGTTGCAATTCTGCTATACAGGAACATTGTGGCTTCAATTGACAAGGTCTTCCTCGTATGGCAAGTCGTATTTCCCATAGTCTACATCTTTATCGCGGGTTATTCGTATTCAGCACTCATTGGAAATCAGGGCGTCCCAATGGGCAATACAACAACTGTACCATATCCAGCATACTTGGCTGCAGGCATGATCGGCTTTAACATGATGAACAGCAGCACGATTGCCGGCAGCATAATATGGAATGACAAGCGAAACGGTATGTTCCAACAGATACTGGTGATGCCCTTTGCAAGAATGGAGTATATCGCCGCCACCATCATCACCATCATGCTGATGGGTCTTGCAAGCGCAGGGCTTATCCTCATAGCGGGCACGCCGACACTTGTTGGAAGCGCGCAGCCTACTTTTGTAGGATCGCTATACGTGCTCTATGCGCTTATAACGGGCGCGATATTCTTTGGCTCTATCGCAATAATTATATCTACACGATTGAAGAGCAGCGAGGGTTTCAATGTGATAGTCAACAGCGCGTTCCTATTCTTTTCATTTGTCAGCACTGCGTTTTATCCAACGCAGGGAGTGCCTGGAGCGCTGAGCACCGCATTTTATCTCAACCCACTGACATACATAGTCGATATTACAAGGGCTGGCATCTTTAACAATATAGATCTATTTACAAATATTGAAGTTGGCATCATCGCAGCTATGACTGCAGCCGTATTCTTTCTCGCTACACTTTCGATGATGAAGATGAAGATCTAAGTTCCGTTTCCAATAACAGTGAGGAACACTTCTTCAAGCGTAGGCGGGTTCATAGAGACACTTTCTATCTGGACTGCATTTTTTGAAAGTGACTCAATTATCTTGACTAGCATCTCCTGAGCCTCTGCCGAGCTTATCCTTATTGTGTCTTGTGATGTCATCTCAATTACAGAGCCATCAGCTATCTGCCCGATGATCTGCATGACTGACTGCGCCGTTGAATCCTTTAGCTTGATCTCTACTGCCTTGACACCTCCATATTTTTGCTTCAGGCCGGCAGGCGTGTTGGTGGCGATTATCTTTCCTTTATTAATTATTGCTATTTCATCGCACAAATATTCTGCTTCTTCCATGATATGGGTTGTAAAAAACACAGTCAGCCCACTTCTAACATGCTTTTTGACATAATCGAGTAATGTTCGTCTTGCAGTTGGGTCAAGACCTACCGTTGGTTCGTCTAGGAACAACAGATCCATGTCATGCATAAACTCCCTTGCAACCTGCACACGCCTACGCTGGCCTATGGACAGCTCGTCGTTTTTCATATTGCTGAATGATACAAGTTCAAATTTTTCCAAGAGCTCCCTTGCTCTGTCGTGCCTCTTTTCGCCTGGCATACCCCACATGAGGCCATATAGCTCAAGTGCACGGTCTACCCTCTGGTTAGCCTCAAAGCTCGGCTCCTGCAGCACTACTCCCATCCGCTTTCTAATTTCGCGGGAGTGCTTTACAATGTCCTTGCCAAAGATCTTCACTATCCCCGAAGTTGGCTTGACAAGCGTCGTGAGCACTCTTATCGTCGTAGTCTTGCCTGCACCGTTTGGGCCAAGAAAGCCAAATACCCTACCATATTCTACATCAAAGGATATTCCATCTACTGCATGCACCTGTCCATAGCTTTTGTGCAGGTCAGAAACATGAACGCATAGTTCCATTCGCAGATAAGTGCGCAAAAAGTCTAATTTCTGCCTTTATCCAAAGTGAGCCCTAGCAACCATTTCAGAAAGATAGTGTATATGGATGTGCGCTGTTTTTGTGATGTTTTTACTGCAGGTATCCAAGCGCATCGCTATAACTATAAGATTGAATTCTTACATAAACCATCGTGGAAAGGATATATTTTCTAGTTGAACTGATTTTCTCTCTCAGTTTCTTCTCTCTCAAAATATATAGGCAAGTGAATAGCAATGATTCTTTCAGACTGGAGGTTCATTGCAAGCTTTGTCGTCGTCTCACGATTTTAAGGGAATGCTAGAGATCCTTCTCCGACAGCGCCCTGAGCTGAACCCAGAGCAGGTAAGAGACTTGATTGACGAAAAAAAGCGCAAGGTGGGCGCCGGGTATCTTACTGACCAAGGTGCGCTCTTTCTTGTTGCAGCCGATCTTGGTGTATCATTTGACAACGTCTCCAAGATGCAGACAAGCCTCAAGGATATTTACATAGGGGCAAAAGAGGCCACAGTCGTAGGCAGGATCATGAATATTTACCCTATTCACAGGTTCACCAAAAGGGATAGCAACGAGCAGACTGCTACTCGCTCGCTTGTGATATACGACAAGGATGCAAAGGTCAAGGTTAAGCTGTGGGACAAACACACGGCAATACCGGACGAAATGGGCCTGCAGTCCGGCGACGTGATCAAGATAGTCAAAGGGTACGTAAGGGCAGGTCTTGACGGCAAACCAGTGATCAATCTTGGGAACTATAGTACAATCGAGACTGCGCCTGATGATTCGTCTATCCCTACGATTGATTCTCTGACTATTACAGTTGATGCCATAAATTCACTGCAGGACAACGCTGTCATTTCTGGCACCGTCAATTCTAACCCGCGGGTAAGTAATTTTGTCAATCCAAGGGGTGAGGCAAGCAAGTCTCTCCAGCTCCAGCTGTCAAATGAAGCAGGCACTCGCTCGCTTCGAGCAGTCATCTGGAATGTCGATGAATCAAGAGTTCCCAAGGTGTTCAAGACTGGTTCTAAAGTGCACCTGATTGGGGTTCGAGTAAAACAGGGCAATCCACAGTATGGTAGCGGCGACTTTGAGATCCATGGCGATGAAGGCACAATACTGCAGTTCTCAAGCTCTCAAGAAGATGTTGAGGTAATGCCGCTCCGAGTCATCTCTATAGGCGACGAAACCGGCAGAGGTAGCTTCATGTGCCTTGCAGTCGACAGGGCAGGTAGCCCGCTTATACTTACAGTCGATAATTCGCTTGTCAGCTCCAATCAGCTAGATGAAGGTGTAATGATCGAGTGTGTGCCTTCGCGGATATTTGGCAATTCAGTCACGCTATCAAAGGACGATTCATATATCAGGATGACAGACGAAGGCGATGATACATCCTTTCCAAACCAGTCAAAATTTGAGAGAAAGATACAGGATGTGCAGATTTCACAGGATCCATGCATCATCGAAGCGATCGTCCTTCAGGCGCCCGAAACTGCAGAAGTGAACACCAAGTCAGGCGAGACCGTACCTATGACGTCTACCCTGCTCGGTGATGACACAGGCGAGATCAGGTTAGTCGGATGGCGTAACCAGAGCGCTGGAGTCAACAAGCTGAACGTAGGCGACAGGATAAAGCTAGCCGGTGTCACTGCAGGATCAGGGCGCGAAGGCAAGGCAGAGCTAACTCTGCGGCCCTATTCTTCAATCACGACGCTAAGCTAGAAAACCGAATTAAGCAATCAGGTAACTTCTGTTATGGTGCTCATTACATCAGATGCAGGCAGTAACATCATAAAGCAGGCAGAGGAGCTCAAGGCGCGGATTCGAAGGCACGCTTCAAGAATTGACGAGAACTTCAAGGTAGGAGTCGAGATCGAGGTATGTCTTATCGATGGCAAGGGGACACCAGTTGACGCAAAACCCGTTATCGAGCTGCTACGACAATATCATGATATTGACTTTGAGTATGGTGTATGTCAGCTTGAATACAGGACAGAGCCGGTTTCCTTTGAAAGCCTTGCACAGCTGAATTTACAGTTTGAAGAATTCATAGAGCACCTTGACCTAATTGTCAACAAAGTCTACAAAAATGATGTATTCCCTGTATTTTTGGGATCGAACCCGTCGCCTCACATTTTGAAGGACGGTCTCATTACAAATAAACCGCGCTACCTACGACTTGCAAGATGGCAGAATAAAATCCCCGACGTAGAAATTGACGGGCAAAAGTTCAAAGCACTTCATGTCTCAGCTGGCATTCAGGGCTTCCATCTCCATTTGCAGGGGAAAAACCCCAACTTTACGGCACAAATGTTCAACCACATTCTGAATTTAATCCCGTCTGTGATATTGCTTGGAGCAAATAGCAGACTTTTCGCAGGCAGGTTGTTTTCGCTCCACGAGCCAAGAATTTACCTCTACGATCAGTCGGAGCAGCAAAACTCAGGATTCCCAAGCATATCACGGTACCTCAGCGGTGTAGAAGATTATATTGACTACATTATTTCAAGAAAGCCGGTGGTTGCAAAGGACTACTTTGGACTAGTAAAAGAGCGTCATGACGACGCCCGCGTTCGGATCAACGCAGGTTTTTACAGAGTCGAGACAAGAGTCATGTCTGTGCAACCGACCCCAAAAACGATGATGGCAATGATAGAGTTTTTCACCGGCTACCTGCACAGGGCCATCCACGAAGAACGAGAGCTGCGCCCCTTGCCATCCATCAGAGAGGAGCGGCAGGCTGTTGTAAGATCAGGTTTTACCGCTAAGACACATTTTAACATCATCGAAACAGTCAGGAGCCAGCTTGCATACGCACGGAAAGGCATTTCCGACCTTGGAGTCAAACCGGATTTTCTGAACATACTCGAAGAGCGGCTTGAGAACAAAACTACTGCCGGCGAATATGTTGCTAGATTATGGCAGACTAGATTTAATGGCTCCATAGAACAAACCTTACCGGAGGTTGTCGCAGACATTTGGGAAAAGACAAAGAACAACCAGCCTATTTCCTAGTAGTCGATAGTATAGTGTGGTTATATTCAAGAGAATGAATGAATAATTATCACCATCATCATCATCGTCATTATCATCTAGCATTCATTTGGCTAATCGCTCCAAAAGCCCCGCGTAATGACGTATTGCTTTTCTGCTTCATAGATACTCCTATATACGTGTTCGTCGTCGACATAGTTGCGCAGGATCCTTGCTGCAGTGTCAGCACCAACCCCGTGACCGGATAGCACTATTAACGCTGTCCTACCAAAGTTGTTTACAAGTGACGCTACTTTCCATGCACGTTCAAACTTGTGGTTCTGCTCGGGCGTCAGCTTACCACCAGCAAGGCGATTCCGAATTATCCTTGACATCTCGTCATCTGACCAGAACGTAGCACTGACAAGGCGCGACCGGCAGTTGGGGCACGATATTTCTTCAGGCACATCCCTGGTTTCCATTACGCGCTCCCACTTACCACAGCGTATGCAGACAAGCCGATGCTTTGTCTTTTCGAGCCGTTCTTTGACAAGCTCTATAACTCCCTTCTCAATGCTCAAAGGCATGGCTCCAGCCATCTTTGCTGAATGTTCTATTATCGGCTTTGCGAGATCTGAAAATTCATTCACTTCAAGCCAGTGGATCGTGATCTTGCCTTGCTTTATGCTGTCAAGCACTTGCTGGGTCTGTGGTATATCATATTTATCGTGTACCAGTTCTCGTATAGATTCGGCGCTCACCGGCGTCTTTGAATATCTGTCGTAGATCATGCGTGCTACCTTTTTGTCATACACCGCTTCCTTGCTTATCATGCCAAACCTTTTGGCGACCATCCATACCTTCCAATTGATATTATGAGTGCCAGTCAGCGCAGCAATGATGACAGGCTCAAGGTCGTAGACATCGCTTAAAGCTGCTTCGATCCTCCCTTGTGTTACTCTTGCACTTGAAGTCAGCATGATCCTATAGGCATCTGACCTAGACTCCACAATGTATCCAATCTGTGATGACAATATTGTAGACAAGAGGGATGCAATAGTATTGTTCACCTTTGACCCGAAAACACCGTGTATTACAAGCATGTTGCGCGAAGCATAGCTTTCAACCACAATGTTCTTTGAATCCGGTATCACCTTAAGCATCTTCAGTGTGCTGTCCATTATTGGTGTCGACAGCTTGATCCGACCAGTTGCCGCCTGGTTGCGTATGGCTCCCACCTCTTCTGCAGTCTTGAAATCAACGGGTATCATTTCGCCGACCCAGTAGGGAATGTTAATTGCAGCCCCGCGTAGAGGCTCAACGTTTACAACTAGACGCACTTCATCGACAGACAGTATGCGCCACTGCGACCCCTTGAGCACAAATACATTGCCTCTTTCGCCGTAATCGCCGACGAACTGCTGGTCAAGCGTGCCTATCCTGCGCTTGCTTATTGAATCAATGACTTCAAATTTCAGAACATATGGTATCATTGAGGCATTCTCGAAGTAGTACTTGTACGCTTTTATCTTGCGGGTGTAGGTACGTGCTTCGCGCTCGTACTTGATGACGTTGTGGCCTGCCAGTATGTCAAGGCAGCTTTCAACATCAAAGAGGCTGATGTTTCTGAACGGATAAGCCTGAGTTATAATGTCGTATGCGTCACCGACATTAATAGGATCGCGACTCTGCATTGCAAGTCCAACTAGATGGTGAGCCATCACATCAAGCGCTCCTTCATGTATCTTTTGCTCCTCAATTGAGCCTTTTTTCATGCGGTGAATTATTGCAAGTGACTCTATCTCATCGTCAGGATTGTTAGTCACAATCAGCCCCTTTGCAAAGCTCTTTTGGTTGTGCCTGCTCCTGCCAATCCTTTGCATCAATTTTGAAACTTGTCGAGGAGATCCATAGTGAATAACAAGATCCACTGAACCAATGTCAAGGCCCAGCTCAAGCGAGCTTGTGCAGACAACAATACCTGCCATGCCAGAACGGAGTGTGTGCTCTGTCTCTTCGCGCATCTCCTTTGAAAGCGAGCCGTGGTGGACATCCACTTTGATATCACTCTGGTTCTTCAGGATGGTGCCGAGGTATTCTGCCTCATCCCTTGTATTTGTAAAAAATAGGATCGTGCCCTGGATGTTGTTGGTCTTGACATATTCCGTAACAAAGTGGGCGACATTGTTGAGTGATCCCCTTACAAACCTGACGTCAATGTCATAGCTGCGACTTGCATGGTCAACAAGTACTGCGCTGCGCCTACCAGCGCCGCAAATAAACTGGGCCGCCTGTTTTAGATTTCCTACCGTGGCAGAAAGCCCTATTCTCGTTATAGGCTGCGATGATATGGCCTGCAGTCGCTCAAGGCTTATTGAAAGGTGAGCGCCGCGCTCATTAGCCACCAGCTCATGAACTTCGTCTACTATTGCCCACTGTAGGCCCTTTAGAGCCGCCAGCATCTTATCACTTGTCAGAACTATCCCAAGAGACTCAGGTGTTGTTATCAGCACATCAGGGGGATTTTCAACTATCTTTTTCCTTGCCAAAGCGGTAGTATCACCGTGCCGGATTTCGACCCTTAGGCCTTCTGACTGCGCATACTGTACTATACGGCGAAGGACATCATTATTGAGCGCACGCAGAGGTGTAATGTATATTGCCCTAATTGTGCCGGCGCTATGCTCTTGATGGGCAAGCATAGTAAACACAGGCAAGACAGCTGCTTCAGTCTTGCCAGAGCCTGTAGGAGCGACCAGCAGGCAGTTTATCTTCCTTGAAATGATTGGCAATACCTTGCACTGTATTGTAGTTAGAGAAGAAAACCCTTCTTTTCTGAATTTGTTTATAATAATATCTTCTGCAGTATGGTAGTTGTTATTGTTGTTGTCACTTCTCAGTGTCTGCAGCTGTTCCGGTGCGCTGCTGCTGTTGTTGTTGTTCCCGTTTTGCTTTTGCGCTTGATCTTTCATAAACCATCACTGCGAATAGGCCGGCAATGAACAGCCCTACGGCAACCATGACGTACGAGTCAAAGTTTGCAATTGTTTCTCCACTCATCGGAGACTAAAGTCGTTATACGCTCAATAAATATATTCGTATATTATTTGACTCATGATGCTAGGAATAAGCAATACTAGCCCGTCGATCAGTTATACGCATTTATTGCAATTTTGATATGTGTTGGATGTGGACAGTTTTTCATCAGTGTAGCGCGATACTATCGGTATTGTATGCGGGCCTTAGTCTTGGATTCTAGAAGAACCCCTTTGAGTATAAAGATGGTAGAATTTTGATAAGGCGTAAAATGGTCGTCCATGCTACCTGAAGAAGAACAACAACAACACTTTGATGAAGGACTTGACAAAGCTGACTCTACAGCTAATCCCCGCAGATAATCAAGGTAATGCCAATAGATTAACGCCTTACTTTTTCTTGACTTAACTAAGTTGAGGCTCTCTTCCCTCAAAGTGCTTCCTGACAGGGTCTATTATCTTGTTAACATAAGTTGCAGTTGAGTTCTTCAAATCCATCGGATGGATCTTTTTTGTAACAAAATCATGCTCTATATCCTTGTAGCTTGTATATGAGATGCTGCCACCATATTTAGTAGGCCGCTCAATTACAAACTCGTCAAACTCATGGAATACCACATAGCGCACTAGCTCCAGAATTGGGTTACCTGCTGCAACTTCCACAGGGCAAAATGCTTTGCCTATTTTGTTGCGGATCGTCTTTTCGTCATCATGAATAAGGATCCCACTTGCTGGCTTGCTTTTGCTCATCTTGCTCGATATCCTCGTATCTTCACCGCTGTCTTCATCAAGGCTGATTTGCAAAGGCTCTGACAGGCCTGGCAGTAAATGATGATGCACAAGTACTGGAACCTTCCAGCCAAGCTTGGGAAAGATCTCCCTGACAAGCATGTGGATCTTTCGCTGATCCATGCCAGCGTGCACAATGTCAAGGTCAAGTGCCTTTATGTCAACTGACTGCATTGGAGGATACAGCAACTGTGACAAGTCAAGGTTCTTTTCAGCATCGCTCCTGCCCATTATGGTAAGGGATCTCATCGTCCTTGCAAGTGTCATGTGCTTTGAGAACTGCACAAAGTTCTCCCAGTAATCTTTGGTCCTATTGTAGAGGTCACTTCCAAGCACGATATTGACGCCAGGGCAGAAGAATTTGAAAGCCTCTGTGTAGTATTGCGAGACTTTATTTATCCTGTCCCAGTCACCTCCCATCTTGTCATTGATGTACGTGTGCCAATCAGCTAGAAAGACGGTAGTGTTAATGCCGGCCTTCATAAAGTCGTTTATCTTGAATCCAGTCATGACAAGGCTACCAATGTGTAGTATACCCGATATTTCCAAGCCGATGTAGTGCTTTGGATGAGCCTTTGTTTCAATCAACGCATGGAGCTCATCTGCTGTGACGACCTCCTCAGTCGGCTCACGCATTATGAATGCCAGTCGCTCATCGACATCCATTGTTGTAAGAGAAATGCGACTAGCACACTTCTATAAACCTTATACCGGGGCATAGATGCTAGTAGTTATAATGTTCCTCGAAGGTTCGCCAATCCAAATAAACAAATGTAGATAAAATTGCTATCTATGCAGTAGAAACCGAGCACGTTGGTTGGTACTGCTACTGCCCTTGTGTACGGAATACCTGCAGCGTGTCATACTGAAGCGCAGAAGTGAGCGTCTGGCAATAGATGCAAAATTCCTTGCTGCTCCTTCTACGTTCCCGAAAAATCCTTAACCCTCTTTATATTCTATTTTGGTTGATATTAGACGTGGCGAAACACTATTACCTGCTTGGCGTTGTAGCACTCGCCTTTGTTACAGCTGCTAGTTTGCTGCCACCATTATTTGCTCAGCAAGACAACGCTACACAGCTGAACGCCACAAGCACTGATGTCCCGGTGCTTCAGCAGGTATCTGAGAAAGGCATCTACCTGGTAGAGCTAAAATGGCCTCAGCCCATTAGTGACGTAGAGGATGCCTTGCAGGTAGAGATAGTATTCAATAACGCCAGCGCTCCACTGCCTACGAATACTACAATCCCTCAGAGAGAGGGCAACGAAACGGGTGTAGGTACTGAAGTTGGAGTGACTGTTCCTGAGGTCCTTGGAGGTGAGCCTATGCATGTAGAAAGCTACGATATGGCAATTTATACTCCCGATGGCAGAAAATTATGGGAGCAGCTTGACCAGCCGGGGCAAGGAGGGAGGGCAACGCAGAGGATCGAGCTTGATAGTAACTACACAGGGCCAGTCTCTATAGATATAAGCGACATCAGGCCGGGCGGGAGTGGGGACGAAACCACCACCGCAGCTGACATGGCTGACTCGGTAACATTTACTGCTACAATAGTACCTGAATTTCCACTTGTAACAGTACTGCTGGCTATTGGGATTATAGCCACTATTGCTGTAGCTCAGAGGCGTAGGCAGCGGCTTATATAAGATTAATCTGAAATAGATAAAAATTGCATGTTCACAAGTCTTTGTATATATGAGCGATATCATTTCATGGGACAAGGCCATTGGCAAGAAGGTGAAATCAAGTGACGACAAGGACCTTGGCAAGGTTGAAAGCATAACCTTAGATTACATTCAAACAAAAGAGGGCAGGATATCAAAGACCTATTACTTTATCCCAAAATATCATTTGAGCGGATACGATGGCGATAAGCTATGGGTTTCACTTACAAAGGACGAAGTAAAAGCAAAGTTTGAGAGAGAAAGCGCGCCTGAGCCGTCTGAATGGGAGACGCAAGAATATAGAGAGCGCAGGACAATCATTACTCGACAGCACCCAGACTTTGCTACAAACATTCCAGCATACAAGCCTTCTTCAGACATGGTTCAGCTGTCATGGGATAAGATCATTGGCAAGAAGGTGCAATCAAGTGACAAGAAAGATCTCGGCGACGCAGAAAGCGTTGCAACCGAGTATATCGAGGTCAAGGACGGAAGGATGAGCAAAAAGCACTACTACATCCCCAAGTACTACATTCAAGGCTTTGACGGCGACACCTTGTACACCTCCCTCACAAAAGATGAGATCAAAGATCGCTTTGAGCGCGATAGTCCTCCATCGCCTTCAGAGTCACAAGCTCCAGAATACCAAGAGAGGATGCGCCAAGTAGAATCTGCCCAGCCGCAATTTGTTCACGGCGTGCCTTTGATGGCAAAAGAACCCTCGACTGAGATTTCAGTTGACTACTCTGGCACAACATACGACATACCATGGGATCAGCTGATCCACAAACACGCTAGGACGACTGATAAGGTAGAGATAGGATACGTTGAAAGGATTGGCAATGAGTTCATTGTGGTAAGAGAGGGCGTATCAAACGTCCACATCTATTATATTCCCAAGACGTATATCCGCGATTACGACGGAAGCCAGCTATGGATAGATGCGCCGAGTGGCCTTGTCAGATCCAAGTTTGAGAGAGAGACTGAGCCTACGGTTGAGGAGCTCCGAGCCATGGCAATAGAAGCTCCGCGTTATAGAATGGGCGAGCCGCAGACACAGCGCAAAGAAGAAACCGATACGGTCACAGTAGAAACAGACATTGACCTAGAGCAGAGCAGTACGAAAAAAAAGACAGAGCGTGCCTAACTTGCGCTATCTTTTAGGCTACTTTTATTACTAACGAGTAATTAGCAAGCCACTCTCTGTGCTTCTTGTAATCAGGGTCAGCTTTCTTTACTAGCTGCCAGAATTGGTGTGAGTGATCAAACTCTATTAGGTGCATAAGCTCGTGGATCATAACATAGTCAATGACATTGGGTGGGGCTGCTGCTAGCAGAAGGTTGAAATGCAGGTTCCCCTTTTTTGAGCAGCTGGCCCACCTCGACTTTTGATTCTTTATCGACACTTTGTTGTACTTGATGTTAAACCTACTTGCAAGCATTGGAAGTCGGTCTGCAATTATTCTGGCAGTCTGCTGCTTGTACCATTCGTGCATATGTTGTTTATATCTGCGCATATCACTAACATGAAACGTTATCAGTTTAAGGGTGTCACTGATCATCGTTGATGGCTGCCGATCCTTTACTACATGGAATCGATACTTGCTTCCGAGAAAATAGATGGTATATGGCTCAAGCCCTCTGCAGCGCTCTTTTAATTTGCCATAGTACTGAAAGGTCTTGAGTATCCAGTCGCGCTTTGAAGCAACAAAGCTCTCAAGCTCTTTGGCATTGTAATTCAGTGGTACCATTGCCTGCACGCCATTTATGCCGGATATCAGCCGCAACCTCTTTGTCCTCTTGTTTGGGCAGATATCAATTCTAATAGTCGTGTTCTCGGCAAAAACAAGTGACAGAGACAATCCACAGATTTAGTTTTGACAGTTGTTAAAGAATTTTATGTAAAAAAATAGATACCCTAAATTGCATTTTTTCTTTCTCCAAATACTGCGCGGATATAGAATAAATACATGCATGCTGTAGCTGCGCTTGACCTTAACTAGAGAGTACATGAGTAGAGCACTTAGAAATGAGTATGTTAGTTCGTTACTAGCTCACTACTAGCACACCGTTGATACCTTTGTTGTGCAGTTCAATCACTTTCATTATCTTTGTGGATCGGAAAAGCAAATAACAACAAATTTTATCACTTGTGATGGAGAGGTATTAATTAAGATCATTCAATAGAAAAATGTATAGTAACATTGCATACTATCCTTTTTAGTAAATGAATTCAAACTTAGGATATCATGGTATCAGGCAAGTATTTCAATAAAGGCG
This sequence comes from Nitrososphaera sp., assembly GCA_036373895.1. Classification (GTDB taxonomy): domain Archaea; phylum Thermoproteota; class Nitrososphaeria; order Nitrososphaerales; family Nitrososphaeraceae; genus Nitrososphaera. The sequence goes on from DASUUV010000046.1 coordinate 26,430, forward strand.
TCAAATCTTTGGATTCCCCTCATGTTGGGCATGTTGTGAGGGAAACATCAGACAAGATTGTAGTCTTTGGCGAAGGCGATGATAGATATGATATTCCAAAAGACAAGATTAGATTTGCAGCAGCCAATGTTCTAATTGACTTACCATTCTATGAAATTGTAAAGAACTACAAAGTCAGCAGAGAGGAGCCACTACCTCTTGATAAAGAGCATGTACATACTGTAGATTTACCGGAGCCTGCAGACTTGGCAACATATGAAGGGAAATATCCAAAGTCGCTCTTTAACAAAGGTGTCAGAACACAAGACGAAGAGCATATAGGACATGTAATGACTGAAGATGGAGACAAGATAGTGGTATGGGGACACTACAACTGGCGGTTTGATGTGCCAAAGTCAAAGATTATTGCCGTTGGCAGAAATGTTATTCTTGGAATGGACTACAAAGAAGTGTTCAAGTACAAAGTAGACAGGAATGCTCCATTGCCCACTGAGAGCCAGTAGAACGTCTAGCTGAGTGAACAAAATGCAGTAAACTTCTGTCTCTTAATGTATCATGAAGTAAGTGCCTGCTGCACTTTTCCCTGTAATAATAAGAATAAATCTTTTCAGCATTTCTTTCAGAATTACAGGATGGAAGAGATATGTGTGATGTTGCTCTTTCCTATTTTTGTAACAAAGCTTCAATGGGCTTTTTGGGGGGATAAGGCATGATAGTGCAGTACGGCTCCATACTGTAGCAGCAGTCACCATAGGTAGTTGATGAGGGATAGTGTAGAGGTAAGAATCATAATATCACTACCTCGTGAAGCGACAGCACTGCATGCATGCATGCGTTTTTGCTGTAGGAGCAGTAGCAGGAGGCGCAAAGAAAGAAGGCTTCAGCAAGCGTTTCATAAATTATTACATAAATTATTACATCTAATACTTCTGGTAGCATATGACAAATATCATGATATTTTATAATACTAAATTACGCCTGCTTCGCGCAACTTTTGCGGCAGATAGGTCTCTGAGAGGTACTTGAAGCCGTGTTTGAAGAATGCATCAAGCTCGCACTTTTCCTTGTTCTTCAGAAACATGTCAAGCTCTTTCTGCCACTTTTTATCTTGGAACCAAGGTTTTTTCTTCATATCGTTTGCCCTGTTGAGATCTTCTTCTGACGCGGCAAGCCTTGCAACCTCGGGTATGTTGTATTCGTAAATGTCCGAGAACAGCATGCCAAGTATCTTGACGTCAGGCGTGACGAGTCTGTAACTATCATAGCTGAGCGATTCACTGCCAATCTTATATCGGAGCGCGATGCCAAGGCCCCATGGGTCGGCATCTGCAAAAACCACCACCGGCTTTTTCCACTCTTCGTTGAGTGCCTTAACCATCATTCTGGTTGCCCGATCTGGCTCGCCTGAGCCAGTCATCAGGATTGCATTGTGCTTCTGTATAAAGCCAGACTTGCGGATATTGTTTAGCACAGTATCTTTTTCTACTACCATTACAAAGTCGGCCTTGACATCTACTATTTCAACGTCACGTATATTGGTAGGTATCAGCTGCGATGTAGCTCTGCTGCCAAGGTTGCAATTAATGATATCGCCTCCAACTCTGAGCGTGATCGGGCCCGATATCATGCCCTTTGGCTTTGAGGTTACAGAGAACTCTTCTCTTGGAACACCTGTCAAGAGCTCGATTGCCTTGATTGCGTCATCTGAGTCGTCTTGGCTGTTCCAGAACTTTTGCTTGTTCTTCTCATCGCCCACGGTACTCAACGTGGCATAGTACATTCCACGTATGGTACTCTCCATTTCCTCGTTCAGCAGCTTGCGCACGGCATTAGCCATCACCAGATATTGGGCAAACGTCGGTATTTTCTTAGTGCTGTCGGGGCTTATGCTGACTGTCTTGTCGCCAATTGTTAACATCCTTTCTTCGCCAGACCAAACTGTGTTGTCATAGCCTACCTTGGGGACATTTAGCACAGGCATGGTTTTTTGTACCATAAGGTCAGTGCTGACATCCTTCATTATCAGTCTAATCTTTTTGATGACTTCTAGGTGACGCTTGTCGGCTGGCATTTACTTGCTCTTCCTCCCCTTTGGCTTAGCATTCTCAGCTACCTTGTCAAGTGTCATCTGCGCTTGATCTTGCTTCTTGTCTTTTCGCAGAGTTTCCGGTATCTTTTTTTTCTCCTTGATCCTCGGCTTTGTCAGCTTGCCCTTTCTCCCTGCAGCAGCAGGGATTGCAATCTGCTCCTTATCCGGCTTGACTACTTCGCCATTGACCTCGAATGCTTCTTCCGCTTCTTCTTCAAGGCGCTCACCAGTTATCCTATCCTCTTTTTTCTCCACAACTCCGCCAGTGATCTCGCCCTTGACGTGCTTTTCTGCAAGCTCGGTAAATGCCTGCTCTAGCTTGGTGGCGTCAAGTCTGATCGACTCAGAAATCGCGCTTACAACCAAAGGAATGTAATACTTGTAAAGATTAAGCCTGCCCTGGGCCTCTTTCATGCGTAGCTCCTTTCTTATCTGCGCGCTCACCTTGCGATAGAGTTCAGACAGGCAATACTTCATGTGTTTTTTCAGCTCGCCTTCTGAGGCTATGCTTTCCTTGCCAGCAGTCTTGTACGGGATCTTGGTAGAGCAAATGTGGAAAAAGGTGTGGATTGGCAAAAGTTCTACGGCTCTGTCCGACTTGATCTCGCCATTTGCAAATTGCGCCTTTGCCTCTTTCTTGGTGATCCCCATTTTATTTATCTCAACTTCAGAGACTACTTCCCTTGCTACATCTGATCCTTCATCGTACAGGAGAGGAATCTTGTTTGCAAATCTATAGAGTTTGAATGATGGAATGTCACCTCCATATGCGATTCCGCACTCAACAATGGTAGGCCTGTTGTTGATGACACATGTGCGGGATGCATAGGCAGCGAGTGCTGGCTTCAATACCTTGACTGTGATCTGAGGCCGTTGGATTTCTGTGATAGATGCTTCTTTGGGGACAGTCTCCTTGGCGGAGATAATTGTATATTCAGAGGTCATTCCAGTCGTCAAGATCTGTTCACCAATCGGGCTTAGGTGATCCGTGTTTGCCTGCTGGAAGTTGATGTACTTACACACCTTGACAATTTCGATGAGCTCATTTTCAGTGTACTTGTCAGCCGGCTTGTTCTCTACTCCTGCTTTAGCAATAATCTCTTTTGCCTTTTCGCTTGACATCTTTTGAAACGAAGTCGATAAGATTCCCTGAAGTGTGGTCTTTTGATTCATAAAATTCATTATCGCCTTCTTGAGCGTCTGTAGATCCATGTCTGCTGGGTGGGGGAGAACTTCTTTTGCGGGCTGCGGCATGACTTCCGTCCTTCTTTCAAACCTGACCTTGCCCTCATCAGTTTCGTATTCAATAATAGCATAAGGGTTGACAATGCTTGTCTGACTGACGTATTCGTTAATCTTGTTCTTCATGTTATTTCTTGTAATTGGAGAAAGTTTTGCATGGAGTACCGCCTCGACCTTAAAGCCGGAGTCTCCCTCTATCTTGCTTTCTTCGCCCTTGATTACTTTTTTTGCAAGGACTATTGGCTTATTTGTGCTGATGTCTGTCCTAAGCGCGAAATAATGTTCCAAACCTTCTTCAATCGATTTTGACCAGACCTTGAGTGGATGAATAGTATCTTTGGTGGAAAACGCGGCTATCATTTTGAGGCCCACACCAAACAGGCCGCGCTGCTGCTTTTCAACGTACTTACCCGATGTCAGGAACGAGCATACTGCAATGGGTACCTTGTCTGACGGTATCCCTATACCGTTGTCCTGGCATGTAATCATCCAGAGGTCATTTGACGCATCAAGTTGCTTGAGCGATAGCGATATCTTGGGCAGGATATGGCCTGTCTCGCACGAGTCAAGTGAGTTTTCGATAAGTTCCCTTACAGCCATGTATAAAATACGCTCCGTGGTAAAGCCCGCCAGAGCCGAATTGTCGACAAAGAACTCCGACTCGGCTTTTTTATCATACCTCACTTTTCCTTTCAGCACTGCCGGCTTTGACTGTGCAGCTGCAACCTCTACAGTAGCCTTTTGGTTCAAAGTCATTCAGACTATTCGCTAACTCAATTTAACTTTTTATGAAAAATTTATTGAGTCAATAGATAGTAAAGGTTAATCTAGTTTATTGAGGCCTCTTGAGAATTTTCTTCCTTGTGGATATTCGATCTAAAACTAACTTATAACGTCAGAGTGATTCTACGCGAATTTCAAATATAGAAAAAAGCAGCTAGCCTCGTAGCCAGATGTTGTTGTCATTGTCATGCGTGAACTGGTAGGGGTTGTTCCTCTGGTTCTGGTTCACGAGTGCGACAGTGTTTCTGATGAGATGGTACATACTGTCATGGCAGGGGCATGCACACATCTTGGTCATATTGAATGAGTTGACCGTCTCTTTAATGATTCCACTACACAATCCATGATCATTTTTGAGGCAATCGTCTGACTTTGCCACAGCTACTTTTCTCAGTATACAGTATTTATAGTGAATGGAAATAGTTAAATCAATTTTCTTCCCTTTTCTTGCATGAAGATTTATTCTGAAACCAGGCCGTGGGGCAGATTTGAGAAGTTCCACGAAAACAAGTCCTGCACCGTCAAATTGATTTATGTCAACGCAAATTCCAGGCTCAGTCTGCAGTACCACAAGAAGCGATCTGAATTCTGGAAGGTCATCAAGGGCACTGCTATGGTCGAGATTGATGAAAAGGCAATTGTCCTTGGAGAGGGAGAGACGATCACGATCCCAAGGCAAGCAAAGCATAGAGTACTTGCGGTTGAGAGCGATTGCATAATACTTGAAATTGCATATGGCAGGTTTGATGAAAACGATATCGTCAGATTAGAGGATGACTACAAGAGGGTCACCATGCCAAAGACCCGAGTAGCAGCTGCCTAAGCGGATATGCACATAAATAGTGACATAACATTCGGCCATGGTAGAGTTCAAAATAATGAAGCGAAAGAGAACAAGGGCTATCCGCATACTTTTAGCAAAAAAAGAGCACGATGATAATTCCAAAGGCGGTGTGTTGATGGTCGAGATTAGGAAAGACTATTACCGCTCGAGGAGATACGAAATCTCTGACAGATATTACTTTGATAATGGGCGGGCAGACCTTTGACAGTTAGCCACCAACAGATAGCACTGGCTGTGAATAAGAAGGCTTGAAGTTGAAAGGACAGGCAGGTCATAAATGAGGTTTGTGGACACCTTCAAGGCGAGTCTGGATCCATATCTCTTCAGGCTTTACCGCAGATACCTATATTCAAGATACAAAGCAACCGACGAGCTTGCACAGGCAGAAGTAGTGCACGAGAAGGCAAAGGAAAGTCTGCTCAAGATGACAGACAAGTTTAGGCAAAACATGACATATTTTGATCCTGGTGACCAACTGGCAGTTGAAATTGAAAATCACGGATTGAAAAGCCCAGTTGGGATTGCCGCGGGGTTTGATAAGAACTGCGACGTGCTTAGGCCAACATCGTATGTTTTTGGCTTTCTGAACCCTGGCAGTGTGCTGAAAAATCCTAATACTGGCAACCCCCAGCGGCCCAAGAGCAAGGGCACTGTCAGGATTGTACTTGACGACAAAAGGAAGGCAATAATTAACGCACAAGGGTATCCTCACAAAGGCCTCGATTATACAATTTCAAATTTAAGAAAATTCATGGAAGGTTCAAGAGGCAATGCCAAGATCCTGCTCAACTTTTCAGGCCTTACTGACATCCATACTGAAGACGCGGTGCTTGATTCATGCAAAGAGATTCTAGTTAGATCTGCACCCCATGTCGACTTTGGGTTTGAAGAAAATAGAACTTCGCCAAACACTGATTTCAATAAGGTGCTGCAGACGCCTGAGTTTACAAAAAAGATAATCGACCTGATGAACACACACGTGCCAGGCAAGGTTAAGGCGTCCAAGATATCTCCATACAGCAAGCTGCCGCCATCAGATGAAGAAAAGAAATCCAAGCTCAAATCGATCAAGGTATTTTATGAAAATGGCGGGCATATGGTCACACTAGGCAACACAAGGTCGGTGGATACCAAATCTACTAGGCTTTGTCGAAATTTTGCAAGAGGAGTTGCCGGTGAAAGCGGCAAGCCGCTTTTTCCTTACATGCTGAAGCTGGTAGAGGATGTACACAGAGCATTTCCGGATATGACGATAATTGCCTGCGGCGGCATTTTTTCAGGGGAAGACGCTTGGAAAGCATACGAAAAGGGCGCGACTATGCTCTCGCTTTATACTGCTCTTACATTCTATGGCTTTGGTGTTGTAAGGGACATACACAATGTTTTGAAAAGAAAACTAGGCAGCGAAACCCTACAGGATTTCATAGAAAAACGAGACGGCCGCGTGTGGTAAATCCTAACACAAACCATTGAAAAGTGTTGGAAACCTTTTAATGCACCTGTAATCCCTTTCCTCTAAAAGGAATAGGGATTTGGAGCGTTGGGAAAGTATCCTAAAGTGGTTCTTGCTGCAGACCGCACATTGATGTCCCCTTACAGAGGAATCTCACTTGCGTCATTCTTTGGGTGTGCCCCGGCACTGGACTTTAACAGGGATCACAATTCGTTTTGGTACTATGTCATGCGCAATCAGGTCACACCAAGAGTCCTTTTTGATTTTATTTGCAATCCTATTGACCATACAAATGGCGTCGCCAATTACGCTCCTTACGGCCTAAGAAAGGTTGAAGCTGCGCTCTTGAGGGACGGCTATAAGCAGGAGGACGTCGTGGTTTCTCACCCAGATCACATCGAGAAATTCATTGGGCCCGAAACTGAAGTAGTCGGAACATATGAGATGGATCCGCTTGGCATGGGTCCAGTCACCATGACGTTCACCTACGGCCGCAAACAGATGTCCTATGACGAATTTTACAACCGCGAGCTTCACATGAGGATCAATGCCGCCAAGACAAGGACAGGGAGCAAGGCGAAGGTCATTGCTGGCGCTTCTGGCACTTGGCAGTATAACTACGATCCAGCCAAAATAGAGGAGTATGGCCTTTACGGCGTTGTCGAAGGCGAACTGGGAGGCATTGGCCCCGAAATTGACGGAGCGGGAGGCAGATTCTTTGATGCGTTAATTGCAGGTGAGTGTGACACTGCCAATCCGTTCAAGAAGAGCCAGTTCAAAGTTGAGATTAAAGAATTTGTTAGAAATGGCAGAACGTTCCATGGCAGGTTCATTCACTACGGATATGAGCCATCAGTCAGTGAGATTCCAACGATTGTAAACCCCAGCATGCATGGCATGGTTGAGGTTATGCGTGGCTGTGGACGCGGCTGCAAGTTCTGTGATGTAACACTGAGACCACTTAGGTATTACCCGGTTGAAAAAGTGCAAAAGGAAATAGAGGTGAACATGAAGTACGGCGGATTAAAGAATGCCTGGATCCATAGCGATGACATTTTCGTCTATGGCCTCAACCCGAGGACAACAAAGAACATGCAGCCAAATAGGGAAGCCCTGGAAGAGCTGTTCAAGGGTATCATGGCAACAGGCATCGAGCATACAAACCCAACCCATGGGACGCTTGCTGGTGCAATCGCAGATGAGAAACTCATCCCTAATGTATCTAAGATAATTAGAGCCAGCCCAGACAACCACATTGGCATCCAATGTGGTTTCGAGACTGGCAGCATAAGGCTCATTGGCAAGTATGCAGATCGCAAGCTCGCCCCATACAAGCCGGAAGAGTGGCACTGGGTGGTCAAGACGGCCATTAAAACACTCAACGAGAACTACTGGGTTCCTGCGTTCACACTCATCATGGGTCTTGACAACGACGAGACACAGGAGGATAGCTGGGAGACGATCAGGCTCATACACGAGCTCGAGACTGAGCAGCCAGACAGCAAGTTCACCACTACGCCACTTACCTTTGTGCCTATTGGTCTTCTTGAGAAATCAGACTTTTTTGACATTGGCAATACGATGGATCCTGGAAAGCTGGGTGTCATGTACAAGACCTGGCAGCATAACTTCAAGTATGGCATCAAAAAGTTCATGGGCAGGGTAGGGCGCAACAACCCAATAAAGGACTGGTTCTTCACGCAGATGGCTGCAACTCTCGGAGGCGTACCGCTCTCTGCAATGGAGAAATTCGCAAGGAGAAAGGGCTTTGAGCATGAGCACGCCATTGAAAAGATAAAGGCAAAATACTGGTAAAAGGCCTCAACTTTATTAGAACACAGCCTCCTTACAAGATTATGTAGATCGGCACCGTAAGATTCGGAGAGATAGGACAACGGCTTGCTGACAGCTTATTATTGCAACAGGACACACCGCCAAGATAGGCTCTAGAAGCCGGAAAAAGTTGAGTCATGGACTGCAAAACATGGCAAGAAAGCTACTGCAGGGAACCTTGCAGACGCAGCCGCATTTAAGAGATTGCCATAATTGCAACTCTGCGGGAGGAGACGCCAAGGGCAATCACGATCGCGGGAGAAGAGAATTTTGCAAGAATTCCTGTCCTTCGCGTTCCTCTCGTCTAGACATGCCAAGACGGATAGCGGTTAAAACATATAAACCGATAGTTGCAGTCTCTTGCGTCAGGAGTGCGCCTCTATATCCAAGACATGTAAAAATCACTCTAAAAGCTTAAGATTAGGGAGTGCTTCTTTGAGAGAATACGTGAGCCTCCAAGCTCACAGAGACTCACGTTTGATCGCATCCTTGCCAGCTGGTCTCTTTGAGGCCAGCTGGCGAGTTTGTTTAGCCGTTAAAACAAAGATATAGTTATTATATGTTTCAGCTGTAATTTCTTCCTGTATACAGCAGATTTCTTTGATAGAATCAAATCTCAAATGTGGTATGTGCACATGCACAGGGCCACATCTGCATTAGAACATCATGGAAGGTGCATATGCGCGCTTATTGCCCCTCTGCAAGAAAAGCGTGAACCTGTTAGAAGGTTATCTCATGATAATAATGAACATAAGCCCATAGTTTGTTGTTGTTTGACCATCCGATTCATCGTCATCATTATTTATGTCGCTTTATTAGGTATGGCAATTAACCGAATAGCAGATGCATATACATTAACCCGGAATTTCATGAGTTCGCAGATCCTATTTTCCTATTCCTTTCCAGGCATGGGCGATTTCTATTATCATTCAATAATATCTATGATGAACAATTGTTCCACATAAAGGAGTTTCAGAGAACAACAAACAATATTGCCATTATCTTTCATAATTCTGACAAATGGTTGAGAGCGAACTATAGATCATGTTGATAAAATCTTTCCTTAACTATTTATGAATACAGGCCGTAGGCATAGCGCTCCCTGATGCAGAACCTAGGTTAATCAAAATTACAATAGGTCGCCGAGAGGAAAAAATCACAATTGAATTACATCAAGAATTGAATACTTTGGCTGACAATATCAAGCAGACTTTTGACAAATTCCAGAAAATACACTCTACCATCCTCTGTATAACAGAGTCCATCTGACGACAACCATGAAAATGCTAACGAGGACCATTCTTTTTCTGTTTTCATATAATAGAAAAAATATGATACCTAAAGTCGTGGTTAGCAAGTTGGATTATAGGTTATGTAATGAAACTCTTTATTTATTATGAATGCCAACTTGTACTATGACATCAGAGATTTTTGGAGAAAAGCAAGAGGTTAACAGAAAGCATCATCAAATGTATGATGACAAGACAATTGAAAGCATGAAGCAGTATTTCAAGGTTGAACATGACTCTGATGCATTATTGAAGTATATAAGAGGCAACAGAATCAATCACGATGTTCTAGCTTCACATAGTGATTAGTTTTTTCTTATGCATCGCAGGAACCAGCGTAGTTCAGAGTACGTTTGAAATTTGAAATAATGCATCAAACCTTCGATGGTCGTATCATCATATTCCAAATGATGGTATTTCTGTCTATCATCAGCCTGCCAAGAGGGCGAGGGCTTATCAGTTGAGTTTGTAGCCAATTTAGTGGTTGTCTGACATTTACTGCTATGACGAGGATTTAACTAGCACTAATAATTGTACTATATGACTCTTTTCTAACCTTGCTTAAGTAGTTAGTACCATCTGTCTTGATAAGCACTGCTATTAAAACAGCCATGACGAAGTGGATTAAAGGTACAAATACTAGCGCATATACACATATTACTTTACATAGATGCAGCCAAGGCTGTAGGCCTAAAAGATAGATATACCATATCGATGTGTGCTAGAAGATTATTAACATGAACTATTGATAAAGAAATGACCTGTAACAATTTGAAAGATGATTACTTCACGTCTATTTAATTGCCATGCTGTCCACTACCACAGTGGATGTCGTACAGACGAGGACGTTTTGGAGGCAGCCGCTTCGGCGGTCCAAAGCCAGTTGAAAGTGGCAAGGAATACGATGTTCAAGTTACCGAGATTAGCCGAAAAGGCGACGGAGTTGCCAGAGTTCAAGGATTTATTGTTTTTGTGAAAGGTGGAAGGGTCGGGCAGAAAACTAGAGTGAGGGTAACGCACGTAGGAGATAGATTTGCAACAGCTGAAACTATTGAAGGCGGAGAGCAACAGCAGGTAGAGCAGCAGCAGCAATCAACTGAGCAATCAAAAGATGTTGTTAGTCCTCAAGTCAGCGAAGAGGAAAAGCCGGAACTACAGGACTACACAAGCTCAGAAGCAGAAGAGATTAAACCTGAAGAACAGCCTCCAACAGGCTGATATAAAACCCAAGTCACTAGCTCGAAAATGCAATTTTACGCCGCAAAAGATACCACATCACAAGGGAATAGGAGATAGGCAGTGGTTTCAGAGAATTTATAACGCCGCACGGATGAGTTCCCAAATATCTGGAATACTTGGCTGCTTTAGCATGTTAACTATAGCCAGTGTCAAGCATCACAGTAGAGTAGCGTGCTTTGTGCTTTTTCGAATGGTTACGCTATTGGCGATGCATCTCTGTTTGGTTATGTCAGTACAAGCAATCCATTGGAATTGCTAAGATCAAAGCTCTCCGTCCTTCAGCAGACAAGTAAGGTGTCCAGAATATGAGAAATGCTGGCAATCTACTCTGCTCGAACTGACAATCAGCGCCAGATAAACATGTGATATCGGGTAAGCAAAGAAAGAAGAATTATCGAAATATCCGAAGCTACACTAAGCTAAAAAAATCTAACAGCTTTGGAGAATATCGAATTAGAAAAGCATCCTGCAGAACAGACATACACAGCAATAAAAAAAGTTCTCAGAGAAGATGCCTTACAGGATAATAATCTTCAACCAGCCAGACAAGGGAATTAACATTGCAGGCTTGGTACTCGAGCAGAGCAGAGCAGCGAAATATAAAAGAGGAAGAAATTCTTAATTATCTATACAATAGACACTACTACAACGGGATTATGCAGTACCTGCATGATGACTGCATAGATATATTACATGAGTTCCATATATGGAACTGATTGGGCGAGCAGTCGACGCCACAAAGGTTCACCAATGTCAATGGCTATACTGTAAGGTATCTCGACTACGGGCCGCCTGACGGTAAGATTCTGATTCTTTTGCATGGCATTGGCGCTTCTGCTGAAAGATGGTCTCGTGTAATTCCGGCTCTATCAAAGTACTTTCACGTAATAATTCCGGATATTATCGGTTTTGGCTACAGCGACAAACCTGCTGTGGAGTACACAATGGATTTCTTCATTGACTTTTTCAAAGTATTTCTTGACAACCTCAGAGTATCCAAGTCAAGTATCATAGGATCGTCATTTGGCGGTCACGTTGCCACCGAATTTGCCATCAGGTTCAATCGCATGGTCGAAAAGTTAGTTCTGGTGTCGCCTGCGGGCATGATGAAGACATCGACTCCGACCCTTGACAGATACATCATGGCTGCGCTATACCCAGTGTACGAGCATGTCTACGAGGCATTCAGAGAAATGGCCTACGACGCTGAATCTGCCGTCAGCGAAGAGATAGTCATGGACTTTGTAAACAGAATGAGGCTTACTAATGCAAAGTATGCATTCATGTCAACTGTGCTTGGCATAAGATATGCACCCAAGCTAAACGGCAGGCTTTCCAATATAATTGCCCCAACTCTTCTTGTATGGGGAGAACACGATAGGATGATACCATTACAGTACGCCAGAGAATACGACGAAATTCCAAAAAGGGAGCTCGTAGTGATAAGAAACTGCGGTCATACACCATACGTCGAAAAACCTATGATGTTTAATAAAATCGTCCTGAAGTTCCTCATAGGCAGAGAACAATAATCAGGTCTCCTTCTGCATGGATCCTTTGCGTCGCCGCTCTATGGGTACCACGATCACCTGCACAAGATCTCCATCTTCTATGTTGAG
>DASUUV010000047.1:0-4754 GCA_036373895.1 Nitrososphaera sp.
AACCTGTTACAAACGACAGCGGTCGCTCTTCCTGCAGGATTCCGTAGCATAAACGATGGGGACGTCTTGCCATTTGGGGTGACGTTGTTTGCAAACACATTGCAGGACTGTGAATTGTTAGCACTTGCTGAGCGTTATGAAGCAGAGCTAGCAAGGGAGCAGAGCTAGCAAGGGGGTCATCTGCACCTCGGTTGTTTTTTCTGCTTTGGCAGCGGCTACGTATGTTTGATATTCGAGAATGCTTAGGTGCAGGAAGAATCCCTAACGCATAGCACTACTCTTCCAACTCTGTAAGACGTGTTCGTATTGCGGCGATGCAGGTCCAATTACACCAAGCTGAATCATCAATTTAAGGTCGTCACGAACCGCCCTATGCTCAACTACCTTGCTGTCCGCAATCCGGTATATATGCACCTGAGGATAAGAGAAGGTGCGCCCTGTTGGAGAGATACCAGCGTAGTTCCCTATGTGTCTGCCGCTCATGGTCAATATGGCAGCAACCCTGTCTCTTGAAGCAATGATGTCTTGCTCGTCGAAATGAAGATCAGCAAAAGCACTTCGCAATAGCTTGACACTCGCAATAAATTCATCTGGTCCACGTCGCTTTGCGCGTGTTGGGTCGGCTTGGGACTCGCGGTTAAAGTATTCAGGACCTATGAATTTATGAGCTCTGCTTACGTCTCCAGTGTTTGCCGCTTCAAGCAACTGCCGGACAATTCCAATATTATCTTCTATCTCAGGCGATTGATGAGTTGATTTGCTTACGTAAGCTTTAGGAAATACAGGATATTTAACTATGGTAGTTTATTCCAACTAAGTTGGTAAATATAACCTTACCGTTTTTATAGACGTTAGATTCGGACGCACAGCATCATTTTACAAACAGCGACTTTGCAGCAGAAATTGAATTCTGAGATGATAGTACTCTGCATGGTATTTTTTCAGCATGCTGCAGAACCTACTTCTTGTCATCTAATACTTGATCGCCAAGCATCTCTTCAAACAAGAGTGATGAGAGTGGGGATAGTGGAGATGTCGGAGGTATTTTCCGAGTGTATCTAACGCCTATCGATTGGAAATCATGTAACGGCGCCTCTTGCTCTCAGGCAGCCTTTCAATCGCATAGCGGAGCATCGTCCGGGGCATGACACTACAGTGCTTTTCGAGAAACGCCTCTTCTGCAGCAGCATCCCTCTTGCCTACTTCGCGCAGCATCCAGCCGACGGCCTTGTGGATAAGGTCGTGCCTGTCGTGCAGGAGCATCCCTGCAATCTTCAGCGTCTCAGAAAAGTCGCCGTTCCTGATAAAGTGGAGCGTCGCCAAGATCGCTATCCTTCTTTCCCATATATTCTCCGATCCGGCAAGCCTGTATAGCAGCCGCCTCCTGTCGTCTCTATTGCCAACTAGGTGTACTCCAAGTATGTTTGGTGCGGACAGATCCACAAGGTCCCAGTTGTTCACTTGCTTAATGTGATCTAGGTAGAACTTCGCGATCTCTTCCTTTTCTATGCTGCTTGATGCGCTGCTGTACCGTAGGGCAAGGATCAAGAGCGCCACAAGTCGTTCCTCGTGAATGCGAGAGTAAAGCAGCGTCCTGACCTCTCCAAGCGGGAGCTGGCTGAATTTTTTGGCTACCTGCCTTGACTGAGGTACTATGACACCTATGAAGATGTCACCATCGCCATACTGGCCCGGCCCTGTCTTGAAGAACCGCTGCAGTATCGCCGCTTTGTCCGGGTCTGCCCTACTCTTCAGCTCTTTTCTGACGTCGTCTGCAGCCTTCTTCATTCCTCTCTGTGTGTCAGATATCAATGATGAGTATATTATTTGAGGATGTAGTGGACAGGATGGTGGGGTAGATTTGAACCCCCGACCCCGAATCATTAATGCTAGCTTATAACTATCAGCATCTTGCGCTATCCTTACCACCTTGGTCCATTCAATCTACAATCCGAAATTGTCAACTTGACAGAAAGAGAGCTCAGAGTCATACCTAAAAAGTAGCGCTTCGTGTGTCGGTCCATAGTTAATAGAGAAATACCTCCACTATCTCCGCCTTGCAATAAACCGAGCTCAAAATCAAGGCAAAAGTGGTGGAGATAACCTTTGTACGTGGAGATATTATCTTCACTCACAAGCAGATATCTCCACCGCAAAATCTGAGTCTATTTTTGAATGTCTTTCCCTCAAAACCTTCTATTGGTGCGTATATATTTCATCAATATAGCTTTGCAGAAGTTTGGGAAATACCAAAAGGAGGTGATTGCATTTTTTATTTTCTAGCGAAGATGCTTAGGAGCGTGAAATCAAGCGACCATGCTCGGTCTGAGCGTTCGTACTCATTTAGGAATGTATCAAGAAATTCATCTTTCTTGTTGGAATTAGAGATGTATCCTAGGAAAGGCTTCATTATTACAGTTTTTAAAAAGATAGCAAAGCTTTGACGATCAGAAAAATATGCAGTTCGATTTGATAAGTTCACTTGTATGTTTTTGAATCCTGCTTTCTGTAGCAATCTCTCTGTCTCATCTGGCTTGGGATAATACCATGATTGTTTCCAATTAATAAAATATTCTTTGAATTGATCATATTGCATTATTTTGAAAATAACTGGTAGCGTCCCTGCTAGATTGTCATCCCCACCAGCACATTCTATCAAAAGCTCACCACCGCCGCCACCACTACCGCCGTTTGATGACTTCAACAGCTGCCAAAAGTGTGAGAATACAGCATCGTGATTTAGAATCCAGTGTAAGGCTGCATTAGAAAAAATCACATCAATAGCGTCTGTTGGAAGATTCACTTTGTCCATGCTTGAGTGGATGACTTGTACATTTTTGCAGCCAGACAAATTGTACTTTGCTTGCTGAATCATATTAGCATCAGCGTCAACGGCATAAACTTGCCCATTAGGTACTTTGTCAGCTAAAATCTTGGTTAAGTTACCTGAACCAGCTCCTGCATCCATGACTATTTCATTTTTATTCCATCTTCTTTTGGCAAGTAGCTTGCGGCCCCATTCAAGCTGTACATTGCTTGAAACCTTGTCATATGTTCGAGCATCCCAAGAATGATTGCTATTATTATTCAATTTGACTATCCCTTAATAGACGCTTTAATAATTTCTTAGTGCTACTATGTTCCTTGTATGCAAGAATGTAATTACCACAACATGACGAATTGTACGATTCCTAGGCTTAGCAATATTTAATACTATGTAAAGTGACAGATCTGTGGCTTTACTATTTATTCATTAAGTCTATTTTTTGAAGGTTTCTCTTAGCGCCCATATCTTGCAGAAATCTTTTTAGTCTCTCATTATATTCAAAATACTAGCAAGGAATCCTCTTTTTGAAGCGATATCGCTGCTAGTCCCGACGGGCCCGCTATGATATATCTCTCTTACTCCCAAAATAGGGCTCTCGTGAAAGCAGAAGAAGCTTTCCACTATTATAGAAGAAGAAAAAAAGAATTCACTCCGTCCATGCTCAATACAGCTGTAGACACGAACCAAAAAGAGTTCAATGATTGGAGCAACTGGTAGTTTTGATTACTTTTTGTTATTTCAAGCTGATGACATAGCGACTCACTCAAGTTAAAGCTAGAGTCATCAAAAGTCTCATTGACACAAAAAATCAGAATAAGGATTAAAAAACATCCCGAATGGAGCGATTTCTTTAATTCTTTGTTCATGCAATTCAATAATAGATCGTGCGAGGATTAATGTACATTTGACTAGGAAGCGTGCACAAAATAAAAACCTGCAAGTAAAGCAGGTGCTAATAGATTGGCGTAGGTCACAAGTCTTCCAGCTAATCCAGAAAGGCAAAACTTTGAAACAGATCGCTGAGATCCTGCAAGTGGACAGGAGCACTGTTAGCCGGGATTATCAATTCATCAGAGATAATGCAGCTGATGTAATGAGCAAGTATTTTGTTGAGATCCTACCTATGGAGGTTATAAAGTTCTTGGCGCGTCTTAATGCAGTATCCGATGAAGTATGGGGATGGTTAGAGAGGCAGACAAGGAGGGTGACTCTAAGGCAAAACTTCGAGCATTGAAATTTGCTGCAAGGGTAGCTTTGGACATTGTAGATGCAGTCACAAATAACAAAACGATCATAGATGAGGCTTTCAAGGCCCAACATGCCAGAGAACATCAACAAAAAGACAAACTAAAAGGCTAGATAGTGAGATGAATCAATTATTTTTCACAAGACATAGTTTGAACCTTGATTCTTCAAAGATGCAATCCTGACTAGCAATGATTAATAGACCGACGTGATTGAGTTCATGAAAAGTGTGACTCCATGAGATGCGAGAATCCTGTCATGAATCAGATCCTCGATACTTACAAACCGATGTGGTCGCTAAATCATGCCATTTCTCTAATGGGTTGGGACTTTGAGACTTATATGCCTAGGAAAGGTACTGAAGAAAGAGGAGTGGCCGATTCTCAACTTCATCTGCTGCATAAAGAGCTCCTGCTAAACAAAGATTTTGTTGGTCTTGTAGAGTCAGCGAAGAAACTGGAGAACCTTAACGATCCAGAGAAGGGCATTGTACGAGTGCTCAACAGGGACATAACCAAGCAGATAAAGATACCGAAAGAGTTGACTGAAGCAGAGTCTCTGGAAAGAATAAGGGGCAACATGGCATGGAGACAGGCCAGAGAAAAATCGGATTTCACGATGTATTCGCACCACTTGAAGAAGATGATAGAAATAAAGAAGCAAATCGCGGATAAGATAGGTT
>DASUUV010000048.1:0-4625 GCA_036373895.1 Nitrososphaera sp.
AAAGAAAGTTGTCTTTCGCGCAGGCTGGGACACACAAGGCTTGCCGGTAGAACTTCAGGCAGAAAAGGAGCTTGGGCTGACAGGCAGCAAGGCAGAAAATGTCAGCAAGGTTGGAGTGGAAAAAATTGTTGAAACCTGCAAAAAGATAGTCCACCTTTACAACGAAAAGTGGGTTGCAGTCGACAAGCTACTTGGCATGTCCTTTGACTATGAAAAAGCATACTGGACTTTCCATAATCAGTACATAGAGCGAGAATGGCAGTATTTGAAGAAGGCATGGGAAAGCGGTGTACTCAAGGAGTGGTTCAGAGTAGTGGCGTACTGTCCATCATGCCAAACATCGCTTAGCAATGCGGAGGTGAATCAGGGATATGAAACTGTTGAAGACCCTTCATTTTACTATAAAGTCAAGCTGCTGAGAGAGGATGAAGAAGGAGAAGAAAAAGAAGATGCGTACATGATAGTGTGGACTACAATGCCTTTTACAATCGTTACAGACGAAATGGTGGGAGCAAATCCCAAGGCTAATTATAATTATGTGCGCATTAACAATGAGGATGAGCTGTGG
This sequence comes from Nitrososphaera sp., assembly GCA_036373895.1. Taxonomy (GTDB): domain Archaea; phylum Thermoproteota; class Nitrososphaeria; order Nitrososphaerales; family Nitrososphaeraceae; genus Nitrososphaera. Next base: position 569 of record DASUUV010000048.1, read on the forward strand.
ATTGTTGGTTCTGACAGAATGAATGACCTTATGAAGGAATTGCATATTGAAGATTTTAGAGTTGAAAAAACAGTCAAGGGAAGCGACCTTGACGGTCGATATTACATCCACCCCTTGCTCCACATCATACCAGGCCTAGCAGAGCTGGCAGCTAACAAATCCATTCACTTTGTGATCTCAGACGACTTTGTTGACACATCCACAGGTAGTGGTCTTGTGCATCTGTCACCAGCAAATGGCGAGCAAGACTTTGAGATAGCGACCAAAAGAAATGTTCCCATTTTTGTACCAATAGATGATAGAGTGATCTTTACAGAAAAAGCTGGGGCCTTTAAGGATCTCTTTGTCAGAGATGCCGATAATAAAGTGGTGCAGGCAATGAATGAAGCTAACGCATCAGTCAAGATAGGGAAGATAAAGCACCAATATCCAACGTGCTGGCGTTCTCATCACAAAGTAGTTTGGCTCGCTCGGCGAGAATACTTCTATATTATTGAAAACTTGGGGGAGAAGCCGCTGCAGGCTGCAGAGAATGTAGAGTACTATTTTGATCCGCCAAAGAATCGATTCATAGAAATCATTAGAGAGCAGCACCCTTGGTGCATATCAAGGGAACGGGTTTGGGGTACTCCTCTTCCCATATGGTCATGCACCAAATGTTCTCACAAAGACTTTCTCTTCTCAAGAAAAGAGATTATAAGGAAGGCGATGGACCTGCCTGACGGCCCTGACTTTGAACTTCATCGCCCTTGGATTGATAGGATCAAAATAAAATGCGAAAAGTGCGGCGGAACAGGAGCAGCAACAATGCAGCGCGAACCGTTTGTCCTTGACACATGGCACAATAGCGGCGCCGCGCCCTACGCCTCACTTACCGATCAGGAATACACAGATTTGATCCCTGCCACCTTTTTAACAGAGGGTATCGACCAGACAAGAGGATGGGCGTACACTCTGTTGATGGAAAACGTCATCATGAAGCAATCAGCTGTCGCGCCATTCAGATCATTTCTTTTCCAAGGGCATGTCCTTGACGAAAAGGGTAACAAGATGAGCAAGAGCCTTGGCAACATTATTGAGGCTGATGCGCTTTTGACTGAAAACCCAGTAGACCTTGTAAGGTTGTACTTCATGTGGAAGTCGTCCCCTATTGAGTCGCTTAATTTTAGCCTTGACGAAATGAAGGCTAGACCCTACCAGATACTAAGCACACTTCATAACCTACACGTGTACTTCAAGCAGAACAGCGAATTTGACCGGTTCAATCAGGAAAAACACACACTAAACTGGGTAACTGATAATAAGCTTCTTGGGTTAACTGAAGTCTGGCTTCTCTCGAAACTACAGAAGTTAGTAGTAGAAGTAAGTGAAGCATTGGATCATTGCCGGTTCCATGAAGCTGCCAAAGCAATGGATGCATTTATCATTAATCAGCTGAGCCAAACCTATGTTCCAATGACAAGAAACATAATCTGGGATGACAGCCCTGAGAATCTTGACAAGAGACTTGTCGTATATTCAGTGATAGGCTATGTGCTCTTACAGCTGAATATAATGCTTCACTCGCTGTCTCCATTCATAACAGAGTACCTCTACGTCACATGTTTCAACAGGAAAAAAAGCATCTTGCTTGAAAGCTGGCCGAAGCGAGATGAAAAATTAGTTAACCTCGAGGTTGAATCAGCTTTTGATAAGATAAAAGAGATAGTCTCGCTTGCAAACGCAGCTAGGAACCTTGCTAACCTCAAGAGACGCTGGCCCGTAAAGGAAGTTATTATCTGCGGTCAGAATTTGAAGTTGCTTGACACAGAAGGAATCTCAGATGTCCTTAGGAACCAACTTAACGCGGGCCAGTACAGGCTAGTAGAAATAGGTACCGGCTCGCAGCTTGAAAAGGTGGCTAACCTTCTTTACATGAAGATGCCAATCTCTGTTAACATATCACTTGTTAGAAGGAATGTTGCGCCAAGAGTCAAAGCAGACATCAATAGAGTTGCTGAAGCATTTGAGGGGGTTGACAAGCTCGAGCTGGTCCACACTTTGCATAAGTCTGATGGGTATCTGCTTGCATACAACGACGGCAAGACAGTCAAGCTGTCACCTTCTGATGTAGAGATTGCCTATAAAGCCTCGGATGGATACTCCTGCTCTGAAAGAGATGGCCTTGTGGTATTCGTTTCCAGCATACGAGATAAGGACTTGATTACTAAAGGGCTGCTAAGAGACCTGGCAAGACAGCTCCAACAGTTGCGCAAAGAGCGACAGTACAACCCAACCGACATAGTCGATGCTGCTTACGTTGCAGGACTGGCAGGAGAGGAAATTGCAAGTCTATCGCTAATGAAGGATGAACTGACCTATCTTGTACGGGTCAAGAACGTCATTTTATTAGAACAAGCGACTATGAACGTAAGCTACAAAGTTGTGGAGATTGATGGGAGGGAATTCAAAATATCTGTTGAATAAATTTGCCAAGTTATATGCCAATTTGCTGGTTAGATGTAAAAATATTTCTTCTCTATTGTTCCCGCTTTAGGGTTGAGCGGTGATGCAAAATGAGCAGCTTCTGAGTTGGCAAGCAGTAGCAGGTCAAGTTCCATGACTGGATAGGGCCTGCATGAGGAGCGGATAAGCATGCAGCCACAAGGGTTGCATAGCGCCTGCAAGGGAAGTAAATGCATTACCCGGCAGAGGAAGAGACAGAGATATACTGCTACTAACAAACAATATTTCATGGTATGAGGGACAAAAAACTACACCGTTGATTTACACCGCCGAACTTCCAACATCACAACAGTATATCGTTACATTTGAGCAATTCCTAGGTTTGACGAAGAAGCGGAGGAATGAACTATTAGTTCTTCCTGCGTTCAAAATTAGATAAAGGAATAATGATACTACTAATACACTGATTAAATCTAAATAGATCCAATTACGAATTATAATTGAAATGGTCAAATTTGATGGTATTAAGGGACAGGAATTGCTCGATGTTGAGGAAAAGAAGGGTGAGCTTACTCTTATCTTCAAAGATAACCGCTTCCTCTTTGTGAAGGTTCAGAATGGTCAGCTAGTAGCAGACTCGGTGCCAGAATAATAATAACAATAACAACAATATATCATGGCTTCTTAATCTTCAGATACTTTTCATACATAGACAGAGCGGTTTCCTGCGTTATCGACTGCACAGAGCCAGGCCTCATAAGCCTTATCTTTTCTATCGCTTGCTCTGAAGTAAGATTCTCTTTTTTTATCATATATGCTGCAAGCACTGCACCTGTCCTTCCCTTGCCTGCAGCGCAGTGAACCAATACTGGCTTACCGCTTTGAATCTTTTTATCTATGTAATTCACTGCTTCATCGAGAACTTCCATGTTTGGCGCGCCATAGTCCTCCACCATTAGATGCAAGTAATCAATGTCGGCACCGTCAAACCATTTGGAAGGAAGAGGAACCTCTCTTACTGTGACAATAGACTTAATGCCCTTGTCAACAACCCATTTAAACTCGTCCTGAGTGACTGGGAGCCCTGAGCCGGCCAGCTTATCCTCTGTGACCCAGCTAAAGTTAGTGGGCCTGTCAGATACTATGCCATGGAATCGCCTGTAGGCATTCCCTATCTTTGTCAAACAGCAATCTAAAGGCTGCAACACTTTATTAACGATGTCATGTTTTTGTGGGATTGCTTGCTTTTTTGAGAGCAGCAGCCTTACTCCCAGATTGAGCTTTTAAAAGATCCACCTATTATAACGATAACAAAAATTGCAAGAAGAACGGCTCTGCTTCTGCTGTCGAATAAATTGTGTTAGTAAATCCATGATGCAACTTTTTCTGTAATTAGAACTCATCCAGCATCTGAAGTGTTGTATATGCTTTGTCATACGTATCTACTACAGCGCCAGTTATGCTTTGGCTATATTCTTTGAATATCCTTTAATGCAGGCGGATCAAAAAAATTTTCTTTTCTTTGGGATAATAACCTACTTGACTCCTGAAATTAGGAGGTATGCATGATTCACCTAGGCATTCAATCCTGCAAAAGGCAAGGCAAGATATG
>DASUUV010000049.1:0-14581 GCA_036373895.1 Nitrososphaera sp.
TGGCCAAAGGCGTAAGACTGAGGCTCTTATCCCTTAGGGGTTCGTGGGTTCAAATCCCACCTCCCGCACCTTTTACATATTGACTTAAAACTTTATTGTTGTTTGCTGCCTGCATTTACAGATAAAAAATTCTATAGAAAAAATAAAAAGAAAAATTTTGCTTGGCGGTTACTGTCCCCCGCCAAATAGGTCTTGGAATGGCTCAGTGAGTGGTTCTAATATACCACCGTCGCCTTCTTCTTCTTCTTCTTCTTGTGCCTGTCCAGGTGGTGTTGTTTGTGCAATCATGGTGCCATTCTCGCCTGTCGCCCCTTCTACGATGCCATATATTGGCTGTCCTTGGAAGTGGTTTTCGGTGCCCTCAGCAGCTGGCATTATGGTCATAACTGCTGCGTTATCAGTCAAAGTCAATGTTGTATCTACACCTGGCCAATTGTTGGTGCCATTTGTATAAATGTCTGCAGTTCCACTTATCGAAGTCTCTTGGCCTTGTACCAACTGTACAGTACCACCACCGCCTATGATAAAGCTGGTGATGTTGTGCACATGGTATCCAGTGCCATCAGGGTGCACCATCATAAAGTTAGCTGTAAAATCAGTCACATTCCCGCTTTCGACATTAAGGTTCCAATTTCCTCCTAAGATGTATTCTGACTCTTGGCCGCCGCCTGCTGCTGCTGTTTGGTTGCCGCCGCCTGCTGCTGCTGTTTGGTTGCCGCCGCCTGCTGCTGCTGTTTGGTTGCCGCCGCCTGCTGCTGCTGTTTGGTTGCCGCCGCCTATAGTTGCCGTAATTACCCCATTGGCTGTAAATGTGTCAAAAGGTATAGCTACAATTGTTGTAGTAGTAGCGTTGCCTCCTTGCTGTTGCTCTTGCTGTGCATATACTGATTGCTGGCCAGAATTTGCAAATGAGAATGTAAATGCTGCCGCAATTAAGAGAAATCCTATACCAGCCGTTGCAATAGTTTTAGAAAGGTTCTTTCTATTGTTATTATTCATTTTTGGACTCATTATTAAAGTTGAAATGGTATTGAGCTTAATAACCGTTGTAGCAATTGAAAATATAACAACATTATGAATATTACATACGCAATTAGCTTTCATTTCCTTCTTCGCCCTTCCATTCTACCCTTATTCAGCCAGTAACAAGGCATACAGTATATATGGACTCATTCTATCTTTCGCAGAAGAGACTCAACAAATATGAGTCCCAAATCATAATGTTAGATTCTACTATTGTTTGATACTATCAGAAAAAAGGGCAAGCGGGCAATCAGGCTAAATTTTATCCCTATCATCTTCCACCATTTCAGCCATTGTCCTAGCTTCGTCTCTATCGGGTAACGGTTGGTTAACCGATTCGGCATCAATAGCATTTGTTTTTTTTCTTTCGTCAATCCTTTGCTCTAAACTTTCAGAGTATTGCGAAGGCTCCAGACGCTTGAGACGCTTGGCCATACTCAGCGTCGCATCGATGAGATTAACTTCTTCCTCTAAAATTTTCTTGAATCCAACAAGCATTCCATGCTGCTCGTCATAGGAAGTATGCGCCATTATTTTATCCATTGTATCTTCAAAGATCGTGATTATGCTTTCGATATGGCTTCCAAGCATCTGAATATCTGCTGCATCTTTTGCGTTAATTTCATCATCTTTAGCGGCCTCTTTTAGATCAGTCGATGTTTGTTGGGCAACGGCTTTGCCTTTCTTTCCTATCGAATTAACCAATTCCTTCAATGTCAATCCAGTTTCTCTGGCCCTCTTAGACAATGATTGTTCATCAGGTTCTGTTGAGGATTCCGGGGTTCCTTCAGACATTATTTGTTCACATTCATCCTATCCCTTATGATTAAAAGCAGTTTGGTATGATGATTGCTAGGCTCTAGTGCCTTTTGCGTATAGTATCTCATGATTTCCAGGAGTCATGTCTTCCCAGACGACATAGATATTATCTCCTGCCATAGCTATAGAGGGACACTCAGAGATCTTGGGATTATTGCTCAGATTGATTACTCGTGTTGAATTATTACCCGTCATTTCTAGTAGAAGGATTTCTTCATTGCCTGAAACGGAGACCTGCGCTGCTACATATGAAAACTGTTCGTCATAAGCACCAACTTCTACATTTAGTGGATTTACGAATGTGCCATTCTCGTCAATTGTTACATGCTCTGAAAAGCTCCTTCCTCCATCAATACTCTTTGTAAAAAATACACCATTTACATCCAGTGAATGAAGTCCTCCAGCTACCACATAAACAGTCTCATCAAAGGCCGCTACCTGCAGCTCGCCAAAAGCATGTTCGTGGTTCAGCTTTATGATGTTATCAAAAGTATTTCCAGCATCTAAACTCCTTACAAAAAAGAGGCCTGCATTATCTAGTTCATCTGGATTCTCAGGCACCATATTCCAAGCTATGTAAACACTGCCCTCGTATGCTGCTACCTTTGGAAAGGTTTCTTCCTTGGCGTTGCTGCTAATATTCACCGTCCTGCCAAATGTTGCCCCGCCGTCAGCGCTTGCCTTCAATAAAATATTTGTATTATCACCTTCACCTTGGTCCAACCAGACAACAAAAACATTGTCTCCAAAAACTGCTATCTCTTGGTTAAATGAGTCCGATGTATTGTTGCTAAGGTTTTTAATTTTTTCAAAACTCGCGCCGTTGTCTTCGCTCATTGTGAAAAGCACTTCCCTGTTGCCAGAAGTATCATCGGCCCATATTGCATAAATATTATTGTCGTAAACTGCAATCTGCGGATGCTCTGAAAAGCCAGAGTTGTTGCTCAAATTGACAGGTGATCCAAAAGTAGTCCCATTATCATTGCTACTTTTTATAAAAATATCGTAGTTTGTGTAGCCGGGTGGCGTGGAATCTTGCCAGAGCATATATACATTGTTATTCCACGCGGCAACCTGTCCGTAAACTGAATCCGTAGGATTATTTGTCAGGTTAGTTGCGTTTTCAAAAACAACTGGCACCGAATTGTTATCTCTAGATTCACTTACAATACTGTATTGCAATGTATTGGGCTGAAACGGATAATAAAACAAGGAAGCTATAACAGTTACCGCTCCTCCTATGATTAACGCGGCTATCAAGACAGCGTAGACTTTCACACTTCGTGTATGCAGGAGTCTTATTTGAATGATGTGCAGACTAGTTGCATTAGCCGTTATATTCCTGCTAGGATTTAGCAATAATGCAGGGGGGATCAAATTAAACAATTGTAGTAGATAATGTTGTGTCTAACTTGCTGGCATATTTGCAAGGTGATAGAGATAGAGATTGTTGATGTTTTGCGTCTTTTGTTAGATTGAAAGGAAAATAAGGCTCCGCTTCGCTCATCTTGTGCTAGTCAAATTTATTCATAAGGTTATAGTATGGCGATGTCTTATGCCTGTCGACACATTTCCCGCATATCGACCTATCGCAGTATTTCTTGTGACAGTGGCACTCACAAATGCTCTTTATAGACACCAAGCAGTGAAAAAATGCAATAGAAATTATTTAAAGGTACATGGAGCGGCGGAATTCTTTATTGCAGCCCGTCTCATCACGAGATGATAGCTTTGACTAATAAGATCGGTTTTGGTGCTTCTGATGGACAATGAGGGGGGATATATACTCTGTGTTAGAGCTTAAGCATTTGACAGGCATTCTTAGCCTCTGAGTGCCTGGAACACTTCTTGACTATGACCCATGGGCCTGACTTTTTTGAAGATCTTGACTATCTTGCCTGTCTTGTCAACAAGAAAGGTGGACCTGTTGACACCCATGTATTCTCTTCCCATGAATTTCTTAAGTCCATAAGCGCCATACTTTATTGACACTTCATTCTCAGTATCAGCAACAAGAGGATAGGGGATGCCCATGTTTTGACGAAACTTTTCGTGCGATGCCTCATCATCAGGTGATATACCAACGATCTCAATGCCAGCGTCTTTGAACTTTTCATAGTTCCGGGTAAATTCGGTTGCTTCTGTGGTGCAACCAGGAGTGAAATCTTCCGGATAGAAATAGACTACAACATCTTTTTTACTATGAAGATCGGACAGCTTGTACGTCTTTCCATGCTTGTCCCTCATTGCAAAGTCTGGTGCAACGCTTCCTTGGGTAAGCTCGAGCGGATTTTCTTGCATAGTAGATAAATGGGAAAAGCAGAAATAAAAAAGTTAGTAGTGAAGCATTGTATGAGTGCACCTGTAGTATTCCTTTTCTGATACTGACATTTTAATGCCCAATACATTGCAGGATGTGCCGCAATAAATAGAGAGTCGGCAAATATTATTATTATTATTATCAGGTTTAACCAAAGACAAAGGTGTAAAATACAAAATTATCGGAGCGCGGGATAATCTCTATTTCGCGCGCTTCTGGCTTTTCTGTTCTAACCAAATTGTACATGAACGGCCATTCGATGCTGGCGATGCTTATGTCTCCCTCAAGCTTGGCATCTCTACCGAGCTGCTCTTTTTTTAGGTAGTTACCGTCCAGCTTGATCTCCATCTTCCCCGGCTTGCCATCAGATGTCCCGATTATGCCATGCACTCGCTTGGCAGCATTGTATTTCATTATCACTGCTGCATTCTGATCCTTCATGCTAGGTCTATACTGCACTCGCTCACGCTGCCATATCCAGCTCCCACGGAGATATACGACATTAACATCGTGCAAGCCGGGATCGACCATGAAATTTACACCATCGGGCTTGAGTGTCTGGTTATTTCCAAAGCGCCGCAAGCGTGAATAGCCTACGCATATTTCAGGGGCCATCCCGTAAAAGTGCATACCGTAGACATCATAAATCTCGTCCTTCGGATCCTCCTGCTCTTTTCCTTCAACCGGTTTGTTTCCGGCCTCTTCCAGTAACTCGACAACAACATCTTCAAAATCTTCCATGCCACCGTAGCCAGCATGCTCATAACGGATAAGTCCATTGTGATCTACAAAGACATGTTTTGGCCAAAACATATTGCCATAAGCTTCCCACGTCTTGTTGTTAATATCAAATGCAACCGGAACATCACTGATGTTATATCGGGAAAGAGCGCGCCTGATGTTGGCATGGTCGGTAGCAAACTGATATTCAGCCGAATGAGCCTGAACCACCTGCAGTCCATACTTTCCATATTTTTGCTGCAGGCGCCTCATGATAGGTATAGTCCGGAGACAAAAGATGCAGGTATATGTCCAACAATCGATCAGCACGACCTTGCCCCTCAGGCCTTTGATTGACAATGGCTTAGAGTTCGCCCAGTCTGCTATTTCTTTGAATTCAGGGGCTGGAATCGCCGGGATAAGATCCATTTCTACATCCTGCAGAGGATTAGACAGGATATAACTGTAGATCCATATCACTTTCAAGTGCTCTGTGACAAAAAATATTTTGCTACTGTGGTTGCAAGCCCCAGAAAGGAGGCATTAGGACAGTAAATTGGGAAGAGAAGCCTTCTTTACGCCCCTGATACATTGGAGCATATCCTACAAAACGCAATTAGTAAAGCACAGAGCGATGACTGGATAGTAAAGGCTTACAAACCTACTGACTACAAAGACTCCTACCGATCAGACATTTAAAAAGATCATTCAGATGAATTACCTGCTTCCTCCTCTAATTTGCTTTCAGTTAGACTTTGTTTTATCTTTGTCTTCTATGAACAATGATTGAACCACTGTATCGATAACCTTCTTCTTTTGTGACTCAACTTCGCTTATGTCAATACATGGCAAATCGTTATCTTTGGCAAAATTAAAAACCTTGGGGGAATATGATATCGCCAAGCACTTTCTTCCAGTCATGTAAGCAAAAATCAAGGAATGAAGCCTCATACACATGCAGAAGTCTGCCTCATTGAACTTTTGCATGATCTCGATCGGATTATCTATTTTCTCAATTTGGAAGTAATCGAAATACTTCATCAGATTCTTTATCTTTTCTCCAAACAAGTCGTCTCTTTCTAATAAAGATGTCTTGTGGATACAGAAAGGAACAAAATTGATAACAATTGTCATTCCAGTTTTTTGATGTATGACTTCAACAAGTTCATCAAATATATTAGCAAAACATCTTGCATGATAATCTGACGAACATAAATCTAAATCCCTAGCACTAACAAAGATTTTTGCAGTATGGTTAAACAGAGTTCTATGGTTCTCATCCTTCTTTTTATTAGCCTCATTACCATCCTCCCATTCTTTAAGGAAAAGTGCAGGATCACCAATTGTCGTAACCTTTGTGCTAGTGCTATTTGCAAAATGTTTCAATACACCTTCTGTGAAATTGTCTCTCACGAGTGCTTTTTTTATTGAATGTCGAAGAACTAATGACAACATGAACTTCAATAATGGTCGCTTTATCCTTTCTTCAGCTGCTACTCCAAAGAAATAGACATCCGATGATGCGGAGAAGAATAGCTTGGACAGAAAAGCCGGAATTAAATAATACAAAGTGAAGAAAGTGCGATTAGTTATAAGAGTGCCGCCACCTATTATTATTCTTTTTCTCCTAGTTGTTAAGGACAAAGCCTTTAGCAAACTCTTAAAACGCCCGCAGCGTAGTGTAGCTACTGAGGTCAATCCTGCTTTTTCTAATAACTGCTGGGTTTCCTTGGGGGAATATGAAAAAATGAATAAATCAGTTGCATTCTGTCTTGTAATCAGATATCTTGCTGTTCCCAGCATTATCGCGTCATCGCCCATATTGCCATAACCACACGCCGAGAATATTATGTAGCGGGCATTGCCAACATTACTACCTAAGGACTCCCCCTCGTCGATCAAAACCAATCTTTTTTCATCTGATATCCTATTTACAGTGATGATGGTTTGTTCCTGTACTGCCGAGAATTTGAATGGATAATGACGTTGTTATATGATATGCTTCATAGATTTTTTGTTAGTTGATGCTTAGTATGTTGTTTTGTATAGAAGCAGCGAAAACAACATTCATGCCTACTCATCAAAAAATTGTATGCTGCCATCAATCTTCCAAAACTAACCAAATTTTGAATTTATTGCAATTGATCAAAAGTTTACTTAGATAACATATCGAAAAAAACAAGACGCTTAATATTCATAAGAGATAAAAGTAGATACAGCATGAAGATTAAATGCCCTTTCCCAAATTAAAAATCAGATAACTGCAATGGCAAGACGGGAGTTCCATAGATATGTATGTCAAAAGACAAGGTCGCATCTTCTTGATATCCTCATGTATAAAATTGTGGTTTATCTCACCAGATAGGCTTGCAGTTATTATTACCGATTATCCACAGATACAATTTAACCGTACGGAGCCAGAAACATCCCATCCCATCTTGGTCGTAACAAAGAACAAGAAGAACAAGAAGAAGAAGAACTTGGCAAGAGTTAACACTTACTGCTCATTACCACAGAGACCAAAGGAATTGTTATGCTGCAGACATCATCACAATATTAGATGACTCAGATGTCGCGATCAAAATGGACTAGATGCAACAATATCTTAACCAAGAGGACTTTTGATCTTCGGATTCAATTACTAGTGACAAGCAGCTTTCAACTGGAGCAATTTTGCATATTGCAAAATCATGATCTGGGTATAACCATTTTGGTTTAATATAACTATCCAAAGAAAAAGATACAGATATACCTCCATATCTCTCTCCAAATGAAAATGATGCGAAATGGTGCACAAGTGGCTGACAGCCTCAGGTTATTAATTTCATCTTCAAACGGCGCCACTTATGTCGAAGCACGCTATCAGTCAAGGGTGGCAAGTGAGGTCAATTTTATCAACGGCGAACTTGAAAGGATAAGAGTGGTGGAAAACGCTGGCTGTGGAATTAGGGTTCTGGTGGATGGCTGCTGGGGCTTTACAAGCACAAGCAACATCTCAAGCGAGGCCCTAAAGGAATCCCTTAGCCAGGCCATATCGGCAGCAGGCATACTTGCCGGGACTAAGAAGAACAAGGTCAAGGGACTCATTGAATCGAAAATGATTACAGGCACTTTTAGGACGGCAGCCAACAGCGATAATAATCTGTCAGATATTAGCATTGAGCAGAAAGTGCAAGTTACAAAGGAAGCAGAAAAGGAGGCTCGAAGCAACAGAGCAGTCAAGACCGCTTCTTGCACATACCGGGATACGCTTGATCACAAGGTCATCATAAACAGCGATGGCGCCGACATTGAGATCTATGATTCAAAGCCAGAGTTCAGCGTAACAGCAATAGCAAGAAAGGCAAGTCAGAGTGCCACGGCCCATGAGGGGGTTGGTATCACCGGCGGATGGCACGACCTTTTCAAAAAGAAGAGCCATCTAGAATATGCACGTACGGCATCGGGAAGAGCGGCGAAGCTCCTATATGCTAGACATGTCAGCGGCAAAAAGACCACAGTGATTCTGGATCCTGCTATGGTGGGACTCCTATCGCATGAGGCAATCGGTCACACCGTCGAGGCCGACTTTGTACTGTCTGGCTCAGTGGTAAAAGACAAGATAGGAAGCAAAGTAGCAAGTGATCTTGTCACGCTGGTTGACAGCGGCAAGTCGGAAATAGCAAGCAATGCAGGTGGGACGATAATAGTCGATGATGAAGGCGTGGCTGCAGGGCGGACTGCAATAATTGAGAAGGGGATACTAAAATCGTTCCTGCATAACCGTGAGTCAGCCATGATATTTGGCACAGCTTCAACAGGCAATGCCCGGGCCTTCCAGTACAGCGACGATCCGCTCATCAGAATGCGGAACACGTACATTGAGCCCGGCGAAGATAAGCTAAATGATATGATAAGGGAAACCAAGCACGGATATATTATCAAGGGTGCGAGAAATGGGCAGGCAGATGCAAATGGCGAATTCATGTTTGGCGCAGAAGAGGTATACTTGATAGAAAATGGCGAGGTGAAGGAGCTGCTCAGGGGTGCAAGCATTTCTGGCAATGCATTTGAGGTGCTCCAATCAGTCGACATGGTAGGTAACGAATTTCAATATGATATCGGCACTGGCTATTGCGGCAAGTATCAACCGGCCAAGGTTGACGGTGGCGGGCCGTACATCAGATGCACAGCAATGATCGGAGGACTGCAAGAGTGATTCTGGATCTTTTGCAATACGCAGTAAAGCAGGCTGAGACTCTTGGAGCAAGTGACGCAGAGGCCTATGGGGCTATCAACAACGAATCAGAGGTCTTCATAGAGAATAACGACGTCAAGCAAGCCAAGTCGCAGAGGACAAGCTCTATAGGCCTTAGGGTCGTGCTTAATGGTTCGATTGGCTTTTACTCTACCAACGATCTAGCCAAAAGCAGAATAAGAGATGCCGCGGCTATGGCAATCAAGGTTGCACACGCAAGTCCAAAGGACAGGCACAATGTCCTTCCGGGTAGGTCAAAGTCAAAGTCAAAGTCACTCCGCGGTTTATACGATAGAAATGCTGACTCATTTCAGACATTAGATGCTGCAAGGATGGCAGCTGAGATGCTCAAATCTGCCAAATCGTATGACAGCAGAGTAAGTGTCGACAGCGGCAACTTTAGCGCCCAGGTGGCCACGCACGCACTTGCAAACTCTAACGGTATAGAGCTAAAAGAAAAGGCAAGCGTCTTTTCGTGGTCGATAATGGGCATGGCAATAGAAGACACTGAAATCTCAAGCTTTGACTACCAAGTTGGCGGCTCGCATTATATCAAAGACATTGATGTCTGCAATACTGCAACCGAGTTTGCACAGATAGTAGTCAAGTCGCTTGGTACACGCAAGATAGCGGAAAGCTTCAAGGGAGAAATGCTGCTAACGCCCATGGCTGCAAATGAAATGATAGAAGAGGTAGTTGCGCATGCCATCAATTCAGACGCTGTACAGAAAAAATCCAGCCACTTTGCAGGCAAGATAGGCAAACAGGTAGCATCTGATCTGCTGACAGTAGAAGATGACGCAACTAATGTGGAGGGACTTAATGCATCATGCTTCGACAGAGAAGGTGTTTTCCACCGTCGAAATGTTGTAATAGAAAAGGGCATTCTCAAAAAATTTCTATACAATACGCACACAGCAAGTAAAGATGGCGTAAGAAGCACAGGCAACGCAGGCGGATCGACAAGCTCGCCGCCAACGGTGTCGACAACCAATTTTCTGGTAAAGCCTATGAGATCAAGCGTTGATAAACTAGTGTCTGAAATAGATAAGGGTATAATAATAAGCAGGTTTTCTGGCAACGTAAATCCGGTTAACGGTGATTTTTCGGGCGTTGTAAAAGGTGGCCGGCTGGTTATGAATGGTACGATAAAGCATGCAGTGAAGGAAGTCATGGTCGCTGGCAATATCTTTGAGGCGCTACGTCGACTAAATGGTATATCAAGAGAGCGAAAAGCGATTTATGGCTCCATACTGCCCTATATGCGGTTTGATGGCATCTCCTTTACTACAGGATGAGTAAAAAATAATGGAAGAAAAACAAGAAAAATTTGATATTGCAGTAGTTGGTGGAGGACCTGCAGGACTTTCAGCTGCGTACGCTGCCGCAAAGAGTGGAGCAAAAGTAGTTCTGTTTGAAAAGGATCAGTCAATAGCACACAACATCAGGACAAGCGGCGTAACTTGGATTTCTGAAATGGAGAGGCTTAGCATACCAAGCACGTTTTACAACCCGATTCAGAATTACCGCTTTGTATCGCCTTCCAATGATGTCCTGATCACAGGCAATGTCTCTAAATCATGTGTGCTTGACATTAGAGGTACGTACCAGCATCTTGCTTCTCTTGCAGCGAAGGAGGGCGTTCAATTGATGGTAAAGAGCAATGTCATTGATGTTATCAAAGTCGGCCACAGAGTGGCTGGTGTCATGGCAAGCACACCAAAGGGAAAGTTAACTGTTCGCTCAACTTTAGTTATAGATGCAAGCGGCTTTAGCACGTCTGTTGGACGCAAGGCTGGAGTGGCCGGCCAATGGAAGCGCTATGGAGTAGGCGCAGAATATGAATGCTATTGCGACGATATAGACAGCGCCACATGGGTCCTCATGGTAGGGCAAAAGTATTCAGATGCTGGATATGCATGGTTATTTCCTCTCTCAAAAAATAGGGTGAGAATCGGAGTAGGCATTGGCAGACCGGAATCAAATGCAGAGCCCCTTGAAAAGTTGCACAAAATAATTGAAAAAAGGTTCAAGCCTCTTGATGCGGTCAGGGATGGGAAGATACAACCCCTAGAACTGCATTATGGATTTATACCAAACGAAGGCGTGAGGCGTAGTAGCATTGCTGATGGGCTGATAATGGTCGGCGACTCGGCTGGCCAATCAAATCCGCTGGTGCTGGAAGGGATACGCTATGCGATAGAGTTTGGGAGGCTTGCTGGGAAGGTTGGAGTCAACTCGCTTTCGCAGAACTCTGATAGGGAGTCTTTGCTGGAATATGAACGATCATGGAAGGCCAAGGCAGAGTCCAAGATACACTCTGCTCTTAAGGTGCAGATGCGCTGGCTTGGATTGACTGACGAGGAATGGGACAAAGAGATTGAAATTCTCCGGGATATGACAGTCCAAGAATTTTTGGACTTTATCAAAGCAGATTTCACTAAAGTCAATATGATGAAGCTTGCACTACACCACCCAAAGATCGCGGCGCGTCAATTGTTTAATATGATTCTGAAGAGCTAATCTGAAAATATTGCAATAAGGTATCGTTTGGTCTTTGTACATGGAACTTCAGCTCAAAATGAAGATGGGTTAGTTATTTGTAGATGCTCATATCTCTTCATGGAATTTTGCGATTATACTATAAATTTCATAGAACCGAGGCATTCAATGACAGAGGATGAAATTACTCTCTTCTAAGGGCCACAATGGGAGATAGCCTTGAAGCCTTCCATGCGGGGTATATGCCTGCAATAAGACTGAGACCAACAGATATACCCCATACAGTTGCTAAGTCGGTAGGAAGGAAGACAGGTGATATATTGGGTGGACCATTACTCGCGCCACCTCCGTCAGGTCCTTCAGCTGAGCCTATTCCCGCAGTCAACACATAGCCTCCGGCGATACCTGCAAGCAGTCCAGAAGTGGCTCCAAGAATACCTATCATCAAAGCTTCTGCCATGAAAAGGCTGAGGACATTACTATTTTGCGCTCCAATAGCCTTCATGGTGCCTATCTCCTTTGTCCTTTCCATTACTGACGTATAGAGAGTCGTAATGATTCCTACTGCTCCTACAAGAAGGGCTACAAGCGCAATTCCTAGTATGAAAACCGTGAACCCACCTGTAAACTGCCTTATCGTCTCTAGTATAGCCTCTGGAGATGTGACGCCTATATCATTTCCATATAGTTTCCTTATTTCCTCTTCAACATTATTGACAAACTCGCCTGATTCTGCAGCTACCAAGAAACCGTCATACTTGCCAGATTTATGCATTAGAGCATTTCCAGCATCTTCATTGAATACAACTGCGTTATCAATTGTTGGATTCCCCGCTGGCTTTATTATTCCTCTTACCACAAAGCTTCTGGATTCTTCCTGCTGATTGCCATTTTCATCAACAAATGAATATGTAGCTCTCATCGTTTGACCTAAGGTTGCAAAAGGCGCATTCTCGCCTGGGGGATAGGCTATCTGATCAGCAATGTAAATGGCAGATGGATCATTTGAGCGTATTGCAGAACCTTCTTCAAATTCTATAGTGGGTGCTATGATGTTGAGCTTGGCCGGATCAATAGAAAAAACAGAGGTGGAAAGAGTCTTGCCCGATGATTCTAGCTGTACTTGACCCTGATAAGATGAGATCACATCGCTTACAAAAGGAAGAGAGCGTATTCTAGTTTCCACAGCAGCGTTTAATGTAATCTTAGGAACAGGTGGGGGTCCACCACCTCCAAAAGGACTAGATGAGGACTCATCCTGCTGAGCACTTGACACAAACAGTATATTTGGAGCAAGCAAACTAAAGGATTCATCAATGAACTTGCCAAAACCAGCACTAAGTCCATTAAGCGCAACCATGAGACTGCTTCCCACTACAACCATGAGTATAGTAAGGACTGATCTTACTTTTCTATCCTTTAAAGCATCAAATGATAGTAGGAAGATCTCCTGGATATTCATTTAGCATGCAAGTCCTTTTCTTCTTTCCTTTTGGTTTTTTGCTCTTGTTGGTCTAGATGTTGCATGCACATAAAAACAGATATCCGCGCAAGCGGCATTGCATTAAGCGAGCAATCCAACCCAACCCAACCAAACATTGAAGTTCTTTGATTAATCAGTGGTTCAAAACCTCCTTTTCGACTGTTCCATCTCTAATGTAGATGGCTCTGTCAGCAGCTTCTGCAAGCGCAGGATTATGAGTTACCATAACAATAGTTCTCCTGTACTTTTGCGAAAGAACGCGGAGAAAGTTAAAGACTTCATTTCCTGTCTTGGTGTCCAAATTACCAGTCGGCTCGTCTGCAAGAATTATTGTAGGGTTATTCATTAATGCTCGAGCTATTGCTAGGCGCTGCTGCTGCCCTCCACTTAAATTGGAGGGTTTGAAATTGGCTTTATCTCCTATACCCAGCATTTCAAGAAGCTTTTTAGCACGACGAATACGGTTGGTGCGACTCATGCCCTTAATTATCGCGGGTAGCTCAACATTTCTTTGAACTGTAGTTCTGTTGATCAGATTGTAAGACTGGAACACAAAGCCAATCATTCTGTTTCGTATAGTTGCAATTTCAGAATCGCTCAATGAGAAAATATCGACACCCCCAATGAAAACCTTCCCAGAAGTTGGTCTGTCCAAGGCGCCGATCATATTCAAAAGCGTTGATTTACCGCTCCCGGAAGGTCCAACAATAGCTATAAACTCACCTTTCTTTACCTTGAAAGTGACATCTCTTAGTGCTATCACTCTTCCAGCTGCAGAGTCGTATATTTTGAATAGCTTCTTTGCGTGCATTGCTACATTTTCCTCACTTTTGGCCTCATGCTGATAGAAAGAGTGAATTCTTTTTCTGTCGACTTCCTTGCTCATCAGAACATATTCAAATAAGTTTGTGGATATATATAGACGTGACGTAATTCCTACTGCATATTGAGTACAGTATATGCTTTTATTGGTGTTTCGTTTACATGAGTCGGTGTTTCTTGCAAGAGAATTGACTTGTAAGGTGCTAATAATTCCCACACAAATAACCACTAATTGTAATTATTATTCCGTGAGGTCTTTGGCTTGTATTATCCTTTTGCTTTCAGGATTCATCCAGTATTATTCTTACATACCTAATTTGTCATTTGATAACAGGGCATACGGTCAAGAACAAACTGTTGAAGTTGAGGATGGTCGAGTCAACATGGTAGATGGCCA
The DNA here is from genome assembly GCA_036373895.1 of Nitrososphaera sp. Lineage (GTDB taxonomy): Archaea > Thermoproteota > Nitrososphaeria > Nitrososphaerales > Nitrososphaeraceae > Nitrososphaera. The sequence continues at coordinate 14,324 of DASUUV010000049.1, forward strand.
AGAACAAACCGTTGGTGATGAAGGATCTGAAGACAGTAGCAATGACGATAATGATGATACCTCTACTCCTACTGCTTCACCAACAGAAGACGCCATAAGCGAGGACGATGCGCCTCCTCAGCAACCGCAGCCTCCTGAGCCAGAGCAGCCTCCTGAGCCAGAGCAGCCTCCTGAGCCAGAGCAGCCTCCTGAGCCAGAGCAGCCTCCTGAGCCAGAGCAGCCTCCTGAGCCAGAGCAGCCTCCTGAGCCAGAGCAGCC
>DASUUV010000050.1:0-20604 GCA_036373895.1 Nitrososphaera sp.
TCCGACATTTCTTGCTGGGATTGTTTGAAACGTGGAAAGGAACTTTGCCTCTTCTGCTTGTTTGATACTTTCTGCCTGTGCTTCCCTTGCCCGAAGCTCGTCTTCCTGCGTCGGATAATAAGACATCGCTCAAAGGTAGGCTAGTATTGCGTTTAACGGTATACGAAGATAATTCTATTGCTTCTAAAGAAAGAGTAGATCGCTCCGCATTCTTACCTTCGCTACTGGTGCAATAAGTGACTTTATTTGCGCGCAGCAATGAAGGAACCTGACACCCTTGTGTGTTGTCTTGTAAACGAGGTTGTCGTCTGAGTCTTTTTCTGCATTCAACAGGCTATGTGATAGTAACGTATTGAAGTAATAGTTCATCTGCTCCGAGCTTAAGTTTGCATGCGACATAATATGCGTCTTTTTGACTCCGCCTGTTGCAGACACCAGTATATCATATATTATGTCAAGTTTGCTTCGGTTCTTAATCTTATCTTGTTCCTGCAATGCAAGTAACCTGTACTTTAGGCAAACGTTTATGAACGCTGCGGTAGAACATTCAGTATTATGGTTACAGTTTGATATTATTTCCGCGAATTTTATGATAATTACATTATAATCGCTATTCATAGATATATTGAATTGTGAGAACCTAATTATTTGAAAACCTTATATTGTAACCTTATTTACATCGTCCCATGAAGCGTGTAGAGGCGATTATATCTGCAGAGAAGGTTAGTGCTGTTAACGAAGCTCTAACGAACGCTGGTGTGGGCGGTGCGACTATCCTTGACGCAAAAGGAAGAGGCAAAGGTGAAAAGCCGCGGGTCGAGACTGGCAGGGGGACAGGGATGGCCTCTGCTGCATTTTCATCTAGAGCTAATGTGGTGGCTGTAGTTGATGACCCTGAAGTTGAGAAGGTAATCACAGCCATCCTCGACATCGCAAGCACTGGTACTGCAGGGGACGGCAAGATATTTGTCTCCACCGTCACTGAAGCAATTGACATTGGGACAAGAAAACGTGGTCAGACTGCCATAGCGTAGCCTATTTTTTGGTAAAGAATTTTTTAGTTTCTCCAAGCATCAATACCTCAGCTGCTGCGACTTTGATCACGACAGGCAGGTCACACACTGCCTTGCCTATAGCAAGACAGTGGCGTTGTGGAAGCGTCCTCACTATCGATCGTATGGTGTCATTATCTGCCAGCGACACTTTGGATATTTTGTCTAGATCGTTATCGTTTGTGAAGTTAAAGAGGAAAATGTTGTCCACCTGTCGATAGATGCCATCACTTATTGCGTCTGGTTGGTTTGTGATAAAGGTGGTATAAATACCAAAGTGTCTCATTCGAGTGATTATGTCCTCCCAATATGTATCGCGGATGTAGATGTGTGCCTCTTCTGCAAAGAGGAAAATGGGCGGGATTTGCTTGTGCTCCAGCAAGTCGACAATCTTGCTCAATACTAACTCAACAACCATCCTGCGTACAGTAGGCGAAATTTCGCCCATGTTGATTATCATGGCTGCACCGCTCTTGCCTGCAATTATGTCCTCAAATTGCAGGCCGCCTCCTTCACCATTGATGAATAGTCGTGAGGACTGGATGACATGGTAGCGAGATACTAGTGCGTCTCGCACAAGCTCATTTATGTTCCAAGTGTTGACAGCATTACCTATCGCATCTATTGAAAGCGACCGTTTGCTTTCACACCAGTCCCAGATGCGCAAAAATTCACGCAAAGACGCGGCAGGGATGTCAAGAGCATTTTTAAGCATTCCAGATATCGACGTCTTACCGCAGTAGTCAAGAGTAAACCTCAATGTCTTGCCCGGCTCAAGCACCTTGACTTGCTGATTGATTGAAGAAGGGATGCCAGCGCGGCTCCATCCAAGCCCTCCATACTCATTGTTCAGGTCAAATACGACCACAAAGGCGCCATACTGCACCAGTGTCTTGATAAGCATCTTGGATAGATGTGACTTGCCCGATTCTTTCTTACCTGTAATGACAGTCAGCTTGCCATCCAGATCTTCTGCGTAAATTTCAAACTCTTCTTCGTGACCAGCTCTGCCTAGCGGGATCGGAAATACACCACATCTTCCAAGCAAAGAGTCAAGCTCTTTCATCGCAATCCGCCTTATCTTAGACTCAACTCTTGAAGGAAGCCAAGTCACGTCGCTTGATAGTTTCCCATCATTGACTGATGCCCTTATCTTGGCACGAAATACTCTGGCATCTCTTACCAACCTGGATAGGCTGCCAATGTTAAGTGGGTCATGCAGGTTCTCCATGCTTGATGCGTTGACTATCTCTTCTTTTACAATGTCTTCAATCAAAGCCTGAGATGAAAGGTACTCTTCATCATAGACCTGTACAACCATGCTCCTGCTCCTGTCCTCTATGAGTAAGTAGTCTCCCTTGGCAGCTGAATCTTCCTTCATGGCAAGCAAGAGCAGTTCGTTGCCATTCTTTGATAGTATCTTCATACTGGTATCGACCCCAAAAGAGTTCTACGTATATCGTCTGCAGCTAGCTCCGTCACGTCATAGTTGTTCAGTATGTGACTTCGGAGGCATGTCACCTCTGTACTTGTGAACGTCGAAATGTGATGTGCGAGCCTGAGAGTTTCAGGATACCCACCTGCCACTACGTCATTTCCAAGCAGCATGCCAAGTGACTTGCTAACGTCACCTACAATGTCTGCTCGCAAAATAGGACTGCTACTGCCCTTTTCCAGCTTGATCATCAGGTTGCTGCCAATAGTGTTCCTGATCAAGCTCTTGATGATATCATCAACTTCGATGTAAGCCGGCCCTGGCACCTTTGTTAATGGAGCGGCAGCCCTGTCTAGCGCCTTGAGCTTAGTGCTCTTGCTAATCCCTACAAGCATGTTCTTTCGGAGAATGCTGCTCTCTGAAATCTTGCTTATACGGCAGTCTCTCTCTTCAAAGAGAGATGCTTTGAGCGAACCATCAACTAGAATTATTGAATTTGTAAAGTGGCTTGCAATCTCTTTCTGGACTGCTCTCTCTACGCGTACTCTTATCAGACGCTTAGCCAAGTCATCATCTAATAGAACAAGCCTTGAGAGCCGCTCTTCCAGCTCTGATTCATGAACTGTCTTTTCGCTTAGGTAGAACAACACCGGGCCTATTTTGAAATGCATGAGAGTGCGGCCAGCATAGGCCGTAGCGAGACCACATTTAATGGCGTAAAGGCTTCCATCTTCTGTCTCGGCTAGCTTGACGCTGCTAGAGTCTATAGCCGCCACGAGCGCATTCTCTTTGATCGGGCGAATGGTAGTTACCGTTGTTGTATTGTAGGGGTCAGATCTCATGCCCCATCCATCAACTGGCCTCATTTTCTTCTCGTCATAGCAAAACACAATTTTCTTCCCTTTCAGTACATCAAGCTTTGTAGCAAGACATTTGCTCACTGATTCCCCTATGTCGAGACCCCCTAGAGTCAAGATGCTGTCTGAGAAAAGGATTTCTTGGTTGTTCATGTTGATCAACAGTATCTGCGGGCACAAGTATATTAACATTGCGCAACATGATCAATATGGCCAGCAACAGATTTATCAATAGCAGCCTGAAAGGTATATTTAAGCAAATATGAGCGGCCATGCTGCTGAGGAAGTCAAAATAAGGCTTAAGCACGGTGAATGGGAAGTAGAGGTAGTCTGCATTGAGAGCAGGGTCAAGCAGGTGGTTGAAAGTGTGCTCTCAAGCCTTGACACTACCAAGATGATGGGGCCAGAAGTGCAGAGCCAGCTCGATGCGTTGAGGCGAGAAATAGACTCCTTAAAGAGTAGGCCCATTGGTGAACTCGTACAGGATAGCCAGCAGCAGCAACAGCAGAAAGTGACAGCCAAGAGTGGTGTAACATGTAGGGGCCTTTTGGAAAATCTCTGGTTCGAGGGGCATTTTGTCAGTGAAAGGTCTCTTGGTGAAATACATGAAGAGCTATCAAGAAGAGGTTACAATTACGACAGGACTGCAGTCTCGCATTCGCTTACAGATATGGTGCGAGAAAACATCTTGACAAGAATTGGAACAATGCGGAATTACCGCTACATCCAGAAAAGGCCACCAAATAGCACTACTGCGCAGGCCTGATCTTTTTGGGTATCGTTGAATTGAGCCAGTGGATGCCTGCAGTCGTTATTCTGTATTTGCTAGGCTCTTTTTCGTCACGTGCGACGTGGCCGGCCTTAACCATTTCAGATATTCTTGAGCTTATGGACTTTGGATTGAGCGCCGTAGCAGTATGAATATCTGATACCTGCATAGAATTATCCTGCAGCCTGCCAAGATCCTTTGCAATTCTGGCAGCTACAAGCTGCAGAGCTACTATATCCTTATCAGACAGCTTAACATCGTCGGTGTCTAGGATTACACGAGGACCTTCTGGTGTGATCTTGATGACATGGGAATATGTTTCGATGAGCTCCTGTGCTGCATAGTTGAGTAGGATCTTTCTTGCAAGATCCATTGAAGGCACCTGCTTAAGCAGAAAGTTCATCACAGATGCTGTGACGGTCTCCGCAGAGCCGCTGAACTCAACCTTTACGTCGCCTATGGTTACGGTGACGTTAACGTCATTTTCAGCTTGGCTCATTATTGTTTTCGCTTGTAACACAAATGGCGGGCTATATATTGAATTCGTTAGATTGCATTCGCTACCACTCCTTGTTCTCCCTTCTCCTATAGAGTATATAGGTTACTCCAAGCAATCCTCCTGACAGTGCAATGCTTATCACTGTAGCGCTGACGTCTCTCTCAATTGCTGTGCACGTAAATTCGCCGACAGAGCAGCCAGCAGCAAAGAAGATACCATTCCAAGCAGAATGTGTAATCACTGAAAACCAACCCTTGCCACTTACCCATGTCCTTAGGCTAAAGAAAAGGGATGGAAGCACAAAGAGCAGGTTGCCAAACGCAAGGCTGTTGATGGAAAGCGTATCGGTATTGAAAAGATGTATCCCAACCCACACTGCTCCGGTGACAAGGACAGAGTAGGCATTTCCAAATATGTAGAATGGGATGCCAAAGAATATCGTCTCTTCTAATGGTCCTGCGGCAAGTACTGACAATAGTGATCTTGGGATGCTTGGCTGTTCATGGTCCGGAAGAACCTGCTCAATCAGAGGCGTGACTGCAAGAAGCAGAAGAATACCAATCCCGTGGTAAAACAATAACATCTTTGTGAGGTAGCCTACTGAAGTGCGCCTGTATTTGGACAGCCATGACCTAGGATGAAAGTCGGCCTTTTCTTCAGTAAATCTCCCTGCCAACGGGCATAGCATGACTGTTACATTAAAGAAGTTTCTGGCTGACTGGCTACATCCAATCTTCCCATGCTGATGTATACCGTTGGATCAGCCTGTTTGCCGGTGACGACAAGCTAAGCGATTTTTGCACATGGGCAAGACAGTCAACGAACAGCTTGAGCGGGCTTGGCACATACTCCAGAGCCATCATGTCCTTATCGCAGAGCGTGACTATCCTCTCAACATTTTCGCAATACATCTTTGAAACAAAATCTCGTATGCTTCTAATCTCCTCTGATAGGACTGACTGGTCAGCGAGCTGCTTTTCTATGCTTGAAGAATTGATGGAAAGAGATTCAATGTAAATTTCTCTCGTAGACTTGGGTTTGTACATTATTACTTGTTGACCATCTTGCTCATCTTATCCTTCAGCATTGCATTTACCTTTTGACCGTTGGCCTTGCCCCTGTATTCTGCCATCGCCCTTCCCATGAGTGTGCTCAACGCATTCGCGCCTTTTTCTTTGATTATTGTCATGTTGTTGCTTATTATCCTGTCAAGTCCTTTGCTCAGTTCTTCGTCAGTTATTGAAGATGCACCTACAGCTTCAATGGCTGCGCTAACTATCTTCGCCTCCCTATCTTCCTTTACATTTATCTGTTCATTGACAATCTTCCCTATGGTCGGCTCATTTTTCATCAGCTTTTCAAATATCAATACAACTGATTCTTTTGTTATGGAGCCTCTGTCAAGCCTTGTAAAGATATCTTTTATCACATGATCTGTCAAGAGGGAAGCATCTAATCCTTGCCTTTGCAAGCTTGTGAGATCTTCTGTCAACTTAGACGCGATAAATGTAGGCTGCACCTCGGTCTTGCTTGCGATCTCCTCAAACACATTAAGGTATTCAGAGTCAAAGATCTGACTTGCAAGCTTCCTGTTGAGATTGTATTTCTTGGCAAGCGAATCCACAATCTCATCCCACTGTCTTGGGGCCTTATCTGCAAGCGACACAAGCATCGAGTCAGTGATCGCGATCGGCAGTATGTCTGTCTCGGGGTACATCCTTGCTACACCAGGCCTCGGCCTTAAGAACATCGTATTGCCCTCGGGTGTTGCCGCGCGGGTTTCAGCAGGAACACCATCGACTGCAGCCTTAAGCCGCCGAATTATTGCGTCAGAAGCGAACCTGACTTTGTCATTTGGACCTCCTAAGATAACGAAAGCGTCGTTGTCATTCATTTGTAGTCTTTGCTTGACTGCTGCAACTTCTTCCTCTGTTATTCCATAATTTGGAAGCTCGTCTGAATGGAATACACCATCTATATCATAAAACTTGACTAGCTTGCCGAGCTCTCTTCCAAGTCTGATGTCGTTGTAGGGCTCAAAGCCGATCATGCCTGCAAACCCTGGCACCTTTATCGCTATGATCACCCCTCTGCCTTCAAGAATCTTTCTAACAATTCTTGAAGACGCTTTGTTGCCGAGAATGTCAGTGACATCTTCAATTCTGTCGCCTACTTTTTTGATGTCAACATTCTTTTCTTTCAATTTCTGCGCGATTACTATTAAGCCGTATTGTCTCTGCATCTCATGCTCGATTACTTTTACTAGCTGATCGAGCTGCTGCACGCCCTTGACCTCAACCACGGCACCGTTCTGTACCGAGATGTTGATGTCTTGCCTGATGCTGCCAAGCCCACGTGCAACCCGCTTGCTTGCTCGAAGGAGCCTGCCCAACGTGAGGGCAACCTGCATGATTTCGCTAGGTTTGCCCGTCACCGGTTCAAGCGCAATTTCCACAAGTGGCACGCCCAGTCTGTCAAGACCGAACTTGCGCGCTCCCTTTTCATCGCCTATTAATTTAGCTGCGTCTTCTTCAAGACAGATGCTTTGAACTCCAATTCGCTTGCCTGCAATATCAAGATAGCCGCCAGATGCGACAAGCATAGTACGCTGAAAACCAGTAGTATTTGAGCCATCTATCACTATCTTACGCATGACATGAATCTCATGCATAACCTTAGAGTGGAGCGCAAGTGAAAATATCAACGCAGTCTCAAGTGCCTCTTTGGTGACATCATGTGGAGGTTCCTCATCAGCCTCTACAAGACAGCTAGAACCAAAAGCCGCCTGATATTCAACAGTGTGCATCTTGGAAAACTCAAACATTGCGGCTGGGTCATATGCGCCAAGCTCACTTTGAGTTGGCCGCAGCTTGCGTACAAACGAACTATCATATTCTTTTGCTTCTTCGCAGCTGCAGTTGCAGAACAGCTTGCTCTTTGTGGCTAGCTGCTGATGTATTTCAAAGCCTACCTTGAGGTTCAAAGATGCTGGATCTAGAGTAGATGCCACTAGCTAGAAATTCCCCTAACACATGTATTAAGCCTTGCCAGTTCTATTAAGTGCTCTTATGATAGCTTAACTTGCTTTCATCCTTTCAGGATTAGTGGTTTAGTGTTACCGCATTTCTGTACCCTCGCCTCACCTGCGACCCTTTTAACTAGAAACTGAATCCGTCCTGACAAGCACAAATCCTTTCACAGTCTGAGAATAGTTCCAATAGTTCCATGATATGATGCTGTATGTACTTTTGTGTAACTTCAGAGGGAATTATTACGTACCATTCCATGAAAATATGTCTGTCCTCTGATCTGTACGGATGATATCGTTTTTCTGCATAAGTCTGTTCTACATTTCACAAAAGCCACTGGTCTCTTATTTATTATACTTCTTTGCGGCTTTGTTGTTCGGCATACAATGGAATAGTTGCTTTGCTGAATCCCCTATATCTATATTTATTATGATATCGGGATGATGGGTGAAATTTCATTTGCGAGGTTTTCTTGCATTATTTTTTTGGCTGCTTCGACATTCTCGCTGTTTGCCAGCGCCCACATTGCTTTGACTGTCGCTGTCTCAGATATCATATCAGATAGCGATATCACGCCGATATCGAGTAAGTCTCTGCCAGTGTCATAGACTGTCATCCTTACGCGCCCCCAGATACACTGTGATGTCATACATATCATGAGGCCTGCATCAACCGCTTTTTTGATAGCGGGAAAGCATTTCTTGCCTACGTGACCTAGCCCTGTTCCTTCAAGAACTATGGCCCTGTAGCCTACATTAATCGCATGCTCGATGAGCGTAGGGTCAAAGCCAGGATAGTATTTTAGCAATATGACTCTATCCTCAAATTTTGTGTTTACTTCAAAAGGGTTGTCACTGGATCTTTGCACCAGCCGATTCGTATGTTTCTGCTGCATTTCTATTTCGTTATTTCTTACAAACGCTACAGGAGTCATGTCAATCGATTCAAAAGCATTACGCCTGCTTGTGTGGTTCTTTCTTACTCTTGTTCCGACGTGGCATGCAATAGTGTCGTCTGAAGTGCCAGCATGCATAGCAACAAAGACGCCTGCGTATTTTGACTCTGTTGCAAATATCGTCGCACCAAGTAAATTCAAGGCAGCGTCAGAAGAAGGCCTATCAGATGACCGCTGCGCACCTACAAGCACTACTGGAACAGGCAACTTCTGGAGTGCAAAACTTAGGGCAGCTGCAGTATAATGCATAGTATCAGTTCCATGAGACACCACTATACCCATATACCTGCCTGTCTTGATTTTTTCTGCAATTTTTTCTGCTATCAACGTCCAATGCTCTGGCCTGAGGTTCTCGCTGTACTCACTCATCAATACCTCGGCATCAATTGATGCATGATTGGCAAGCTCAGGTATTGATGCATACAATTCATCAGCAGAAAGGGCTGCGTGTACGCCGCCGGTGCGGTAATCTATCTTGCTTGCTATCGTCCCGCCAGTACTTATCAAGGCAACTTTTGGCAAATTTTGATTAGCAGTAACCGCCGGAGTTCTGACAGAGGCAACAGCTAGGTCCTTGTCTAACAATTTTGTTATCGATTTTATTTTTGCGACATGTATGCCCGTATTATAACCACTATTTAATTTAATGACAATGTATTCTTCACTAGCAGATTCATAGCGTGGCATCAATAGGCCAGTTATCTCGCCATTCTCAGTAGCAATCTTGATGCTGTCGCCAACTGAAATGCTGTGCTTTGATAATAGCTTTAGGCCTGCTTCTCTATATCCGCCACTATTGTCATGCTTTGTCAATGCTTTTAAAGCCGATTACTAAATATATTAACAAATCTTCTTAGCTAAAGAATGTTCGGGCTCCATCCACTATGAATTGGACCGCAATAGCGGCAATGAGCACCGCAAAAACTCTAGTAACAATGATTGAGCCTCACCTTCCAATCACTCTATAAATTCTATCGATGTACCTTAACACGACACAGGTAATACCTATGACTATCAGGATCGATAAAGCAGTCACGATCAGACCTGTCGTCTGAAACGAGATTATTACAGCTGTTATAGCGCCAGGGCCGGCAAGCAGCGGAAATGCCAACGGGACAACACCTGATTCACCCTGCGCCCCTGCGCCGGCAAATCTCCACTCGCCGTGTGTAAGAAGCTCAATCGATACAATGAAAAGCAGGATGCCGCCGGCAACCATGAAGCTGGAGATGGTGATGCTAAAGATGGATAGTATTTGCAGTAGCCGGCACGCAAATACAAAGAGCAAACCAGCTGCAGAGTTATGATCGCAGTCTTGGTGACAGATGCCTTTTCTGTCCTTTCCATCTTTTGTGTAAGTGCAATAAACACTGGCACACTTCCAACTGGATCAATGACTACAAAGAGTGCAATTGTCGATCTGATTAGATCTGTAAGGAAAGTGGAAGAAACATGATCCACGTTGTGTATTGGCGGCGATGTATTATTATTAGCTGTGCTCAGTTATTGCGATATTCCTTGATTCTAGTATCTTCAGGATCGCCTTTTCGATGTCTTGCTCAGTGATGTAGCCAAAGTCCCAAGCATCGATGAAATTGAGAAAGTCGCTTTCCAGTATCTTTGCTGTGTCCTGAAACTCTGCCATCCTATCTAGTGTATCTGGCGACCTATAGCCTTTGGCCACCATGATGGGACAGCGATGATCTTTCTCAATTGGGATATACCAAGCATTCTTGGCAAACCGGTAGTGACCATCAGATATCATAGTATACATGCGCATAAGCTCCTCATTTGTTAACTTTTGCAGGTCTATATACCACGGTTCGTTAACAAAGCTTGAAGCTGGCCGTCCTCCTTCCTTGCTAGCATTCTTACTGCCAAACAACATCAGCGACATTGTATGGTCGATCAGCTAGAAATATATTATTTTCTACTTAGATGATGTGGTCTGGCATATCTCTTTGGGAGATTGCCCTGACCCTTTCAACACCATTTATTTCCTTTATCACTTTTGAGACAGGCTTGGGGACGAGATCTTCCCAATTTTCTTCCGTAGCTATCCTCTTCCTTATCTCGGTAGCCCTCATCTCTTCGCGCCTATAAAGAGGCGCTTCAATTGTCTTGATGCCTTGCTCGTGAAATAGCATGAGTGTAAATAGGTCGTTTGCAAACACGACATCATATTTTGGTACAAGCATGTCCACTTGATGGGTCCAAAGTGAGTGCACATCAATATCGGGGACAGGGATTATCAGTATGCGCCTGACATCTGCTTCGCCATCAGCGTCAAGCGACTCTTTTATCATCCTGATCCTCTCGCCTGCAGTGAATGGATTTCTGGGTTCATGGCTCTTTTGCGCGCTTCCGACTACTATTACCAGCTGGTCGACCCTGCCTAATGCAAATTTAACAGTGGCAAGGTGTCCTTTATGGAATGGCTGGAACCTGCCAATGAAAAGCCCATTAGTAATCAACAGCGATATGCTAGAGTGGGCACTATTTTTTAAACATATTTTTAAGAAAGCTCCAAGGCCGGTTGAAAAGTTAGTTCTAGTAAAAAATGCCTTCGATACAAATGATCTTTACCGCATTTTGCATAAATTGCTCGACGTTAGTAGAGGTTTTTGATTATGGAGTTGCTGGTATGAATTCCTTAGCATTGTCTGGCCTGAGGTTGCATTGGAGAGGATTTATCGTCTTTGCATAGCCAATCGCATTCTTGCCAGGCACTACTAGTGAAAAAGCTGCGCCTGTGTGATCCCTCTGCATATATTGGACCTCCTACATGATGCCGGATCGAAATCTGAACCTGATGGCAGGAAGAACAAAAATGTAACATCGTGATCAAGTATGGTAAGTAACCTTGAGGATAACAACAAAGATGTACAAGACACAACAGAGATAATGGAAGACGGTCTTTTCAAATACAAAATATGTGGAGTAAAATTTGATATTACTAGTGCTTATGAAGGTCACATTGCAGCAGGTCACCTAACGTCTTCGCCTTAATATCTCATCGAATTACTAACGCTATATTCAATTGATTGTTTCAAATTGTTTCAGATTATTTCTCTGACGATTTATGGTGGAAGAAAGAGAGAAAATATAATCAAGCCGATACCCTAGGACCGCTGCCAGACATCAAAATAACCTGAAACAGTCACAATTATTCTGAAGGGACGATACTGCACAGTGGAGTTGCGGCTACTAAAAAATTTAGATAGTTAAAATGGATTCATGCTTCCACTAATTTTTCATCCTTTGACTATCTTTTTTCTATGTTGTAGCTTCTGTGGTTACGGCATCAGATCCTGTAGCACTGGTGGATGCTTCTCTTTTGCCGACCCGCCTTCTTCTGGTTGCCGCTGATGTGCGACCACCTTTTTTACCTCCTTTTCTTCCAGCTGCAGCTTTCTTGGATCTTGTTTTTGCTGGACTCTTTGATTTTCCTCTTGCCATATCGTTGCTGCTTTTTAGAGCTTGCACTACTTTATTAGATCATATGATGGAATGTACTTAATTGTCTATTTATATATTATTAATATAAAATATTTATACTATATATTACTAGACCTAATCATTATGACTTAGGAGCATTATCTGGGACCCTTACTGGTTTGCAGGGCCTATAGAGCATATACACCCATGTAGTAACAGTTCTAGCGAAAATGCTACCTTGAAAGTTGATTGGTTCTTACTTTCAATCAACGTGCACAACCTTCATGGATACTGAAGAATGATTGGAAAAAAGCTATAATGCACATCTTTAGTTTCTTTTGATATGGGGGATTCTCTCAAAGGCACGTGTGGCAATGAGCACCTTGAGAAAACCTCTTTGTCTATATGTCAATATAAATAATAACTACCACAATGGTCCAGGTGTCTGTTGTAGAGATAATTCAAAAATTTAACTCCCCCGCCTTGGTATATGCGCCAGCAATGGCCTATGCTGTATCTTGCGCATTTGTAGTACAATTGTCCCTGTGATGTAGAGATACTTTATTGCTTGCGTTCTTTTTCGTGACTCCGGTCAATTTTACGTAATGGAGAATTTAATTGTCAATTCCATCTAATTTTATTGATTTATGGAGTTCTTGCTATCCTTTCTGCTAGTATTTGAGCCAAGCTAGGAGCACTCGCGTCGTCAGCAGTTTCTTCTACTGCTTCTGCCTCGTCAGTGTCATTCACATCATCGGTGTCGCTAGTAGCAGTTGTGTCAGTTTCTTCTACTGCTTCTGCCTCGTCAGTATCGTCGTCGTCTGTATCTAGATCCTCGGGAACTATCCTAAATATCGAGCCACCATCGTCCTGGAAGGTTAACACATACAGGTATCCATCAGGTCCCACTTCAACATCTGTGATGCCACCAAATCCTGTTCCAAATAGTATGTCACCTACTTCGTCTCCCGGATCCAAAGCTCTATCCGCCAAGCCTCCTCCAAGGACAAGCTGTGTTCTATTCTCATTTAAGTCGAAATGATATAGATTACCATTGTTATAATCGCCTACAAATAAATCATTTTGATATTCTGCACCGAGCGCACTTGAATCGAGGAAGTCTAGCCCGGTTGGAGCAACAGTTTGTTGCCAAGTGAATTCCGGATCACTATACCTGCCCCTGCCGTCAAAATCTACCAAGTCCTCTTCTATATCTAAGTCATCGGCACGTTCAGCCAATCCTGATACATCTCTCCATCCGCTGTTAAAGCCCGGTTCGACAAGGTTGAGTTCATCATATTCGTTTGGCCCATTTTCTGTATCCCATAGGTTGCCAGTTACTGGATCAAATGCCAAACCAAAGCTCTGTCTGATGCCGTATCCATAGTATAGGTTCAGAGGAGTTTCATCACTAATTACACCTTGAATATCTTCTACTTCACCTTCTTGCGTTATTCTCATTACTCCGCTAGTGCCATCCGGCTCTGGGCCATCCTCAAAGTTTTGAGCCTGTGTTTCATGGTGGTCCACAGTTCCAATGACCACGTAGACATTGTTGTCTGGACCAATGGCTACTGGTCCTCCATGATAGCGAGGACCAGGTGTAGCGGGAAGGTCTAAGAGCAATGTTTCACTTGCTAATTGCTCTTGAGCATCTTCTCCGATTCCTGGTACTACGTTGTATCTGTAAAGACGGGTGCCGGCAGGTGGAATGCCTTCACTCCAATCATCCCCATCTTCACCTCCGCCTGATTCTGTAAAGTATAGGAAAACATATTGTGTGCCATTAGTGTTGGAGATGTCAATCCCTAACAAACCTCTTTCGTCATTGTTTGCAACTTGAACATCAATTATAGGCTCCTCCTGCAGTTCGCCGTCAACAATTCTCTGCACTCTGCCAGAATCTTTTTCAGTGACCAAGATGTCATCCTCACCTAAAAAGGCCATTGAAGTAGGAAGTTCTAGACCTTCAAAGACCTCTTCTACTTGGAGATTAGGATCGTTTATGTCTGGTGATGGAGAAGGTCGATTGTGCAAAACATGCTCCCGCAGTTCCTGTGCTGCGGCTCCCCTCAGAAGTGCTGTGGGGTCAATAAAAGTAAGAGCCTGTGATGATACTAATAATAGGCCTGAGAGCAGTAGTGTAAGAGAGATCGTAATACTCTTTGGTAAATACTTTATTCTCACTACAAACGTCGTTTGCATACTATGTTATTAACGATTAGGATTTCCCTCTCTGGTAAAATTGACCTAACATGCACTATGAAGTGGAACTACTAATTTTTTGGGACAGAGCCAGATTTCAAAATTACCATGTCAATAGGGTAGGATATGCTGATTCTATTATTAAGAGTTCTAGAAATTCGATAAACGTTGCATGGTGTGCATTCGTGTCCTCCTAGTTGTTGTTGTTCATTGATAGCTGTCTAATACTGGACATGACTTAAAGTTAACAGAAGATAAATCAAACAAATTTTAATATATGCCTATATCATGCTCTACCTTCGGTAGAATACTAGTTGTCCGTAGATATGGCAGTGAAAGTTCTCGATGAGAGTCTTGGAAAAGTTGTACTTATCAAACTTAAGGGTGGCAAAGTCATCAGGGGAAACCTTCACGGTTTCGACCAGCATATGAACCTGTTGCTTGAAGATTCAGTAGAAATTCTGGAAGAAGGCAAGTCTAATGAGCTAGGCACTATCGTTGTCAGAGGGGACAATGTGGTCATTATCTCACCACCGCCAAAGTAATGTATATGGAGAAGCTGAGTGAGAAATGACAAAAGGCACTACATCGATGGGCAAGTTCACTCGTAAAAAGACCCATATACGATGCAGAAGGTGTGGCCACAATTCATATCATAAGCGAAGTAAGCGGTGCGCAAAGTGTGGCTACCCAGACCCGAGAATTCGCAAGTACGACTGGATTAAACGACAGGTCATCTGATACAACAACAGAAAGCTTTTCTTCAAGCCTTGGCAAACCCCATATAATGTCCACAGAAATCGCCCTCATCGCCAGCTCATCTATCACAGGCGTAATATCGGCAGTATTTCTAGGCAAGCTTTTACGCATCAGAAGTAACAATAAAAAGCATGCACGGTGGTCGTCGTCATCATCCATCGCCTCCATACGGGCGGAACTTTTATCACTCCTGTTTGAGAAGAACCTTACAGCTGAAGCAATTACTCGGGTATATGAAGCAGCTCAGGATGGCAGGATCGACAGGTTTGAGCGTGACAAACTGTTGCTAAAATACAAGCAGCAACTCGATTCGCTCAACCAAAAGGTCGCTTACCTGCAGCCCGTGGCAGACTTTTCGGATCTCAAGGAACTCCGCAACAACCTTGTATCCTTCCTCGAGGACAGGATTTCTGCGCTTGACAAAAAGTTATTAGAGCTTTCTAAATCGAATCCTCCTTCCCAGGATGATATTGACGCAAAGGCGAAAAAGATACTCGTCGAAACGTCGAAGATGCAGCAGTCTGTTACTCCTATAGAGCAAAAGATGTTCAAGGCTGACGAACAAAGCATTGAGCAGTTACATAAGGAGATAGCTCAAGCGCTACAACATCTTGAGCAGGTTGAGATAGACAAGGACTAATAGGTTTAGCATATAAAGTCCTTTTGCGAGGCTTGAAATATTGCAAGCGGCGGAGTATTTTTCTTTAGTTCTTTTTTACTAACTTATTTTATTCGGCTTCATAAGGAATTATTATAGCTATACGTGTAGCATGATTCTACACGAGTATCATATATATATAGAAAAGCAAATAGTGTAGAAAATTCCCACATATTCAATTGGTAGCGCGCTTAATCGATGGGAAGGTCGTGTCGGCAGATGTAAAATCAAGAGTAATAGGGGCGGTTCGAGAATTGAAGGCAATCGGTGTCCGGCCTTGCCTTGCGACAGTACTGGTCGGAGATGATCCTGCATCTGCAACCTATATTGAGAGCAAGCATAAGGATGCAAAAGAGGTAGGTATTGTCACAAGAGATCATAGGCTTGCCACCACCTTTAAGCAGAAGGAGCTGCGCGAGCTCGTGCAACTCCTAAACAATGATCCTGAAGTCCACGGCATTTTAGTACAACTACCTCTACCCTCTCATATCGATGAATTTGATATACTCTCCTCTCTAAGTCCGCTGAAGGATGTGGATGGCTTGACGCCATACAATGTTGGCATGCTGCAGAGTGGTATCGCAGCACTTAAGCCGTGTACACCTTCTGGCATCATGGAGCTTTTGGACTATTACAAAATAGATGTAGCCGGGATGGACGTAGTCATTGTAAACCGCAGTAACTTGGTGGGAAAACCGCTTTTGATTTTGTTGTTGGAACGAGACGCCACAGTGACAATTTGCCATTCAAAGACAAAGTATCTTAACGAAAAGCTACGCAGTGCAGATCTGATTGTTACTGCGGTGGGCAACCGTAGGCGCTTTACGCTTACTGCAAACATGATAAAGGAAGACGTGGTCGTTATTGATGTTGGGATAGCCCGACTCAATGGTAAGCTGACCGGGGACCTCGACTTTGACTCTGTAAAGCAAAAAGCATCTTGGATAACCCCGGTGCCAGGCGGAGTGGGCCTTATGACCCGGGCAATGCTTTTGAAAAATACTGTGACTGCTGCTGCTTTTATAACACGAGAGATGAATAAGTAGCTGCTGTTAGACAAAAAAGAAATACGACAAGAGATGCTTGAAAGGCGCAACAGGCTAAATTCCAAGGAGATCGCAAAAAGGGGCAAAACCATACAAGAATTTGTAATAAACAGTAAGGAGTTCCAGCCAGCCAAGGTTGTTGGAGCATACTTTGCATTTGGTTCTGAGGTAACTACAGAATTGATAATCGAGCATGCAAAAATACTAGATAAAAAGATCGCGCTGCCAAGAGTCGAAGAAGACAAGATCACATTTTATGAACTGTCATCTACAAAATCCTTAATCAAGGGCAGGTTTGGTATCATGGAACCTCCGCCATATGAGCAGATGAGTGACATCGATATACTTGTCGTGCCTGGCATCGCTTTCGATAAAAAGGGTAACCGCCTTGGATACGGTAAGGGATTCTATGATAGGTTACTGTCGGCTAAGCGAACATTTTCTATTGGGCTTGCGTACTCGTTTCAGCTGCTTGAGAATCTACCGCATGACAAGTATGACAAAAGATTGGACGCAATCGCAAGTGAAGATGGCATCCATTACGCCTAGCGGCCTATCGCCCTTCTTGCAATATCTGTCCTGTAATAGTGGTCGTTTTCTCCCCATCGTATTTTCCTGACAGCGGAGTAGGCATTGTCTATCGCCCCTCTTGCATCCTCTCCAAGCGCAGTTACCGCTAAAACTCTTCCGCCATTAGTCACAATCCTGCCCCGCGAGTCCCTTGTTGTCCCAGCATGAAAAACCATGACATGTGGCGCAAATTCAGAGTTAAGACCCTCTATGACTTTGCCCTTTTCGTAACTGCCCGGATATCCCTTTGACGCCATTACCACACACACGGCGGTCTGGTTCTTCCATTCGATCTGCGGCATTGACTCTAGTCGCCCGTCCACTGCTGCATCGACGTACTCATAAAGGTCGGGCTTCATCCTCATCATTATGGGCTGGCACTCTGGATCGCCCATTCTTACGTTGAATTCAAGCACGTAAGGTTTTTTTGTATTTTCGTCAACCATTATGCCGGCATAGAGAAAGCCCTTGAATGGAGTGCCGCGCTTTCTTATTGCAATCATAGCTGGCCGCATCACGTCTTTTACTATCTTTTCATAAAGGTCACTATCAATCACTGGTGTAGGAGAATAGGCTCCCATGCCACCAGTGTTGGGACCTTTGTCGTCATCACATATCCGCTTGTGATCCTGGCTTGGAGCAAGAGGCATTATTGTTTTGCCATCACACAGAGCAATGAACGATACCTCTTCGCCAGAAAGCCGCTCTTCAATGACTACTTTAGTGCCTGCGGTGCCAAACTCCTTCTTGATCATCATGCTCTCAATCACTGCAATAGCTTGATCGGCGCCGTCACACACTACTACACCTTTGCCTGCTGCAAGGCCATCAGCCTTGATTACTTGCGGTCTGCTCTGCCTGACGACATAGTCCTTGGCCTTTTGTGCATCAGTGAATATTGCAAATTCAGGAGTCCGGATACCTGCATCATGCATAAACTCCTTGGCAAAAGCCTTGCTGGTTTCAAGCCTAGCCGGCTCTTTCCTAGGCCCAAAAATGCGCAGACCCTCTTTTTCAAAGACATCAACAATTCCAAGCGAGAGAGGCTGTTCAGGACCCACAACCGTCAGCAGGTTGTTCTGGCGCTTTGCAAATGACACCAATTTGTCGATGTCATCGTGCTTGATATCGATATTTTCAGATGTACCCCCATTGCCTGGAGCAAAATAGATCTTGCTTACGTGTTTGCTCTGTGCAATCTTCCAACCAAGAGCGTGCTCTCTGCTCCCAAAACCAACAATAAGAACGTTGTCAGACGCCACAACGATGCCAAAAAACAGTCGGCTAATAAACTGTTTGATTATGGTTCTCTTACTTTTTTCGTTTCCCCTTTTAAGCAATATGCGTGTCTACTCTCCATGGGCTCAGAGCAGGCTGCATCTGATAGAGGGCGCGCTCGACGAGGCCTTGCGTCTGCCAACGAAGAGACAAGGCAACGAGTAGCACGGAAAGGTGGTATTGCACCGCACCAGAAGAGGGGCCTGGCCGCGGCAAATTCGGATACGAGACTAAGGGTCGCGAAGGCAGGTGGAGAAGCACGGGCAAATGATAGAGAAGGCCTCAGTGAGGCAGGAAGGCGGGGCGGCGAAGTCGTTAAGGAGCGCTATGGCGCGGAATTTTATCGAGAAATAGGAGAAAAGGGCGGCGGAGCTGTTAAGGAGCGCTATGGCGCGGAATTTTACAGTGAGATTGGTAAGCGCGGCGGTGAGACTGTCAAGCAGGAGCGCGGAGCAGAGTACTATAGCACTATTGGAAGAAAGGGTGGCGAAGCAAGGACAACATTAGAAAAGCCTGAAGTTCACCAGAATCAGCAGCAGCCGCCATCTGATACTACGCAGACAAGTACTACCAATACTCAAGTATCAACTACGGCCTAGGACACCTATGTTATCATCTGCTACTGCCTGCAATAGGTGAATGTAATCACTGTCATCAAACTCAATAGCTGTGAATCCTCTTTGTTGTATAGTTTTTCTGACGCTCTTTAGATGGTAGCAATCCTGTCCACCTGACAGAGTAGTAAAATAAAAATCCTTGCAGGAGCAAAAGCCAAGTTCGGGATCTGTCCAGTATTCATTGTCTCTACCTATGACAACCCATAACTTTTTGCCACTTGGCAGAAACAACATCTGCTTGACACTACCTGACCTTACTGTATAGTCCACTCTCGACTGCACGACTACTAACTTATTTGCCTGATCGGTTATATAAAAGTGTGAAGATACGACCTATTCATCCTCATCCTGCGATATTGCTAGAAGATGAAGGTAGAAAATACATTACAGTATCGGATTTGCACATCGGGCTTGAAGCAGACCTGTTAGCAAAGGGAATAACCGTCAGCTCAAGCCTTGTCACTGACATGGTTGCTGAACTATTAGATCTTGTCCAGTCAGAGCATGCAGATAGCATCATATTGCTAGGCGACATCAAGCACACAGTTAGCTCAATAAGCAGACAAGAGTGGGATACTGTGCCACTATTCTTGAAGCAGCTGTCAGCCAAGACGGATGTCTACCTTGTCCCGGGCAATCACGATGGCAACATTGGACAACTGGTTCCAATGAATGTGAACATGATAACCAGCAAGGGCATGACGCTTGACGATACGCTTTTGGTGCACGGCCACAGTATGCCTTCTGATGTTAGAGGATATGTCAAGCGAATAGTGATGGGGCATGTACATCCTATATTTTTGAAAAAAGGGAGTGTGATAAACGGCGAGCGGGTATGGCTATATATTCAGGCAAGAAAGGAAGATATTTTTGCGGAGAAGGGAATACTTGACATTATAGTAGTACCAACCTTTAATCCATATCTTTATGCCACTGGCGAAAAGTTATATCATAAGTCCCTTTCGCCCATACTCACAAGAGTAATGCAGCATGGCGTGAAGAAGTGCATCGTTGTAACGCTTGACGGCTCTATTGTAGGCGATGCAGCGCTCCTTCCACGCATTTTATAAAATAGATCTCCCTCTTATGTCGCACAGTGAAAATGCATCCTCAGATGAAAGAAACTGAACCCATGGCATAATGGTTCTGTTAACCAGAATCAACCATAGATATATATACCTATAAGGTCACAATCGAATTTTTTCTAGCATTTGTAGTTATTCCAGCTCGATGTAACTTTTAAGTGGCATTATGGTGGGGGTGTTATCACGCAGCCACTGGAGTGTATTGATGAACGAGCTTGCTGCTTCAAATGTCGTTAAAACAGGTATGCCCATTTCAACTGCTTTTCTTCTTATCTGGTACTCGTCATAGAGCATGCCCACATACTTTTCAATCGTAGACGTGGCTGGAATGTTTATGATAAAGTTGATCTTG
>DASUUV010000051.1:0-7045 GCA_036373895.1 Nitrososphaera sp.
ATCTATCTGGGGTAACCCGAGACAGTTTTATTAGTCTATATGGTGCCACCAATTCAAACTTAGGAATACTAACCTAGTAAGTATACTACTAACAATTGCCTTTTAGCGATTCTTCTCTCGATGTATGAAAAAACTATTCATCTACTACCTCTTGTATTCCGCCCCTAATAGTTCAACATCTGTATATGTGACTGCTATCTGATCTTTCATTTGATGATGAGGCCTATAATCTTGTTTCCCCTAGTTCTTTATCGTTATCCGCGGTTTCTTTAAAAGCTGATGGGCAGAAGAACTCCAGATGAGTGGCCGCTCGAGCAACTTGCTAGAATATCGGAACATAGAAAAAATGTTAGACAAAAAAGTGAATTAGATATGCTTTGTTTTTTTCCGATTATTTTTATCCATCTCATTCTATCTAACAACTGAAATTTCTTAGGAACATTTGCACCCTTGATTCTAAACTCTTTGTTCCCGTTATAAAGAAAAAAGGATATGTAAGACGCGATAATGGATTCCAGAATCTTGTTTCTGTTGCCTTGCGTCTGATTTATTTTTGTCAGCCTTTTTTGCCAATTTCTGACATATGTTCTCTGTCTTGAGAAATTGCCTCTCTGCTCCTGCGGCCTGCTTCTGATAGTCCTACATTATCTTGTGCTCTTGCCTCTCCTCCGGCTTTTGCAACTCTTTCCTTTGCCTCCTAGTCTGATGATGCCAAACCTCTGTTGTATGATGACATGACAACTAGGATTCTATAATAACTGGCTAACTGTATATTCCCGTCCCTGAGCCCGGCTGCGTCTGTTGCTGATCTTGTTGTTGCCTCTTTACAGAATTGATCAGCTCCTGCAGCTGGCGCTTGAGTGCTTCTGCTTCGCTTCTTAGCTGACGCACATCTATTCTAAACGGATTGTTGGCCAGCTCATTTGTTTTTTCAATCAGAATGGCTGCTCCCTCCGGATCCGGAATTCCAGTAATTGATGGTATCAAGAGTGCCGTGCAAGGAATTCTGTTTGAAAGGCATGCTGCCAAGAGGCCGCCAGATACTCCAGAAATAAACGTGGGCGGGGTGGCTTCTGGCCTCTTGTCTTTGATGCGACTCAGATAGCCGTGATCATCCGATTGCCCGTCGTTTGACAGAACCCAAGGTCTTCTGCCCTTTTCCGAGATCCCGGGAGCAGCCATGCCTTCTAAAACCATGATCTCTCTAACGCCATTATATTTGGCCCATATGACTACTGCATTTAGCACAGAGCGGATGCCGGACAAAATTACTGGGGCATCACACACAAGAACACATGCTGTGCCTTCATCATTTGCATAGATGCGAAATGGATGCCTCAACTTTCCGCCTATGTAAATAACGCCGGGAACTATAAAGTCTGAGTCGATATATCCTATCTGGTGCATTTTCTGCTGCTCTATGATGTAGCTCACGCTCATTGAGCCAACGAGTCCTGGTCCGGGAAAACCTGCGATCATGATCGCATCGTTTAATCTTATTGTTTTATTTGTCGAAATTAGATTTATGGTTGTTCTTTCAACCCTGTTGCTGCTGTCAGTTTCTCTGTCCGCCATCATCTCGCTCCCTTTTCTTCTTCTTCTTGGTTGGAAATTGACCTTAGCATAGTTTCCTTGGCGGTTTCATTATCTCTGATGTCGTTTGCAACTGACGAACCAAGCGACTTCTTGTTCTCTTTGTCTCCACTCAATCCAAGTCATATGGCATAAAATAGCATTAATGGATTATACAAGAAGGTTCTACCAACAGAAGTAACTACCTGCGGCAGTACAGAATATAACACGACGTATATGGTTTAAGACGAGTGCAATACAGTGAAGAGCGCGCTTTAATAATGATGATGAATAAGTTCCAAAAAAAAGAACAAAATAAAAGGCAAGTGATTTCAATGTTCAGCAAGCAAAGCTAGTTTTTATGAACAAAAGAGGCCTGGGGCTTCACGCTGAAGGCAAGATCAAGGAACGGCATCAAGACCTAGGCGAAAATTGTGCTAGCCGTTTAATATTAAAGTTCTGTATTGATACTAACAATGAGCGCCGAAGTCAGACAAGATTCTCCCAGCAATTTACACATCCAGTCAAGATCAAATGCAAGGGGCGTTAGAATCTGTGTACATGTATGAGCTAATATCAAAAGGGTGCAATTAGACCGATGTATAGATGTATAACGAAAGAGGTAGTCCCGCAGAGGGTTATGTGCTTGCATCTATAGAACGCGAAGCATACTTTCTCCTATAGTATTTTCTATGAGCAGCAACATACACGTGTGGTAGCCAGAAGACGAATAAGAAGAATATGTATTATAGAGGAGGATTTTATGTCATTCGCTTGGTAGATTCGGTCTGCGTTCCATCTACATGCTCGTTCCTGAGATGTTCAGCAACTTGCTCGGCCGTGGGAAAGGAATGATCGCATTTTGGACATGTAAAGCCAGTATCGGACATGACATCTGATTGGACAATATTAAATAAAAAACATGCATCAGTCTGCTATAGCATTGCACAAGTAGCCCAACTGGGCATGCTTGTCTTCTTCTCTCTGTATACTACCAGACCAGATCAGATAATGTCAGCAGCAGGCCGGCAATCATGGTAAATGGTACTGAATACTCTGCAAAAAATTATGGTTTGCTTGAGTAAATGTCTAGCTCGCCGTGCGTAGCAAGACCGGCTGCCTGAGATCAGCTGAATCGTACCCCCACCAATGCCTATTGCTACCGGTACAGTATCAACTAGCGCTATGGTCTTTTAGTTTTTGGCGCGAGACAACAACAACTTCATTGCAACGCAACCTAAGATAATGTCTCATGTGTGTGCAAATGCGTTAAATATTGCGGATAGTAGTGGTTACAATCTCAAGTCTCCTCGTCCACCAAGGTCCTGACTGACCTCCTTCTTCTGATTGTACAAAGTTATGTTGATAGCTATTCTTTCATTGGAGCACGATCCATTGCAGCGTTATGAATCAGTTTTATCAACACTCTTTTATCGATTCTCTAAGCTTGTAGGAGCTTGATTTAAGAATGTTGTCCAGCACTCATTTTTCCTTTGCAGAATCTCCCAATGCATATATCTTCAGCCCTCGACCCGTTGTGAATTTTATTGCGACTGTGGATGATCCTGCCGGTAGTGCTTTGTTAGATCTTCCATCGCTTCAAAAGAAGCCCCGCATTCATTGCATGTGTAGTTGTATCCTGATGGAGTTGTTGATTTTGCCATATAATATTGTGCACAAAAGCAGTGATAACACTTTCCCTAATGCCGTTTGGTTTAATAAGATATTAGATTGAAATCATGATTGTGAAGCCAAAAGCTATCACTATATGCAGAACAACAACTAAGAAAAGAACAATAGAAATTAACCTTCATTAGACGTGGGCGCCTGAAAAGCAGAATGTGTTGATTAGGGAGCCGATGCCATACAGGAATCAGATTAGTCCACAGTTAATGCAAGACTAAAATGCAGAAAAATTACGATCGAGCTAGACCATCATTCATCCTCATCTTCTAGTAGAAGCCCTTTCTCTTGTGCAAAGGACAAGACCCCTCCACAACCGAATTAGTCATCTACAGAGCCAGCTGCATCTGATGTGACAATATTCATTTTCTGGGGATAAATCTCATCACTATAGGGGAGCAAGCGTCTATAGTCAGGGCATCTGAGCTGCCTGCTAAGGGCCTAATGGCCGTAACAAATGCTTTGCCTTACTTAGCTATCAGTTACCAGCGCTCATAGTGCACAATTTGTTCGTTCTGGATCCGTTCCAGCTTGGCAGGACTTTCGTCAGGATATCCTAGTGCAATTATACCGATAGGTTTTACGTATTCTGGCAGCTCTAATATCTTTGCTATCTTGTCATCTTCAAATGCGCCCACAAATCCTGCGCCTATTTCCTCATCTACTGCAGTGAGCAAAATGAGCATTGATGCAAATGCCCCATCTATGATACTATAGAAATCTCTCCCGCGTTGACCATAGCGTCCTACCGAGCGAGAGGTGTTTGAGCAGACTACTATCAATACTGGTGCATCTTCAATAGCCTTTTGGTTTACACAAGCCTGCCTCAGCTTTTTCTTTGCTGCAGGATCTCTTACAATGATAAACTCCTGCACTTGAGTGTGGCCGGCACTTGGCGCCTTGCTGGCGTTCTTTACCAGCTTGCTGATTATCCTATCTGGAATCTTGTTGGGTAGGTACTTCCTTATCATTTTCCTTTTCCGGACAACGTGGTCGAATTCCATGATGATCTATATATGATACTAATCCTTTCCCTGAATGAAAAGCTAACTGATAATTACAATGTGTGACAAACTATATGCAGAGTATATGTCAAGCAAAGATATGAAAAGGAATCCTGAAACAAAAGGCGGGGCAGGCCCGGCAACAAATGCATCATTTGACCCAGAGCGAGGCTACGGCACTAGCGAGCAGAAAGAGAGAATCAAAGAACAAGCAAGCAAATAACAATATGTTCTCTCACCTTCCGCTATAGGTTTCCTAAATTGAAGATTATTTAATATTTTTATTAAACCATAATTCTGAGTTTCTGAGAGTGTAAACGAAAAGGACAACATCTGCTGGGTTTTTACTCAAAACATACCTGCCTAAAATAGTTCATGGTCATTTCAAGATTGAACTTGAACGGTGAGTTGCACCAGCAAAAAAGCAAAATGAGATTTATGCAATTGTTTCACGTAGCGGCAGACGCTGAATCGGACGGGTCAACATCTAGGTCAAGTCCACGAGCCTTCATTTCTGATCATGGGTAGAAATCCTCTTCATGTAAGTGGCATGAACCAAGAAGCATTTGAGAGACTAAAAACAAAAGACAAGAGGCTTGACGCAGTGCCCGTCTGTGATTACTTTGAGTGTTATCTGCTCACTTGACCCCTGTAGGACCCTTGCTTTCTTTGTGTTCTAACTTCATGTGTTGCTCTTTGTCTTGAACTGTTGTAAATGTGATGCCACACTCATTGCATCTCAACTCGTTGTTGCCTGCTGTTGAAGATGACATGAAACATTATGACGTAGCTTTTATAGAATAAGTGTGTTTTTATAAATTTCCTCTACATCCTAGCATGACGCAATCCATAATAGATATTTTGTCTGGAACTGTTCATGGTAAGATTTGGAATTCAAGCGCCACATGAGCAGATCAATCCTACTGATCTTTTGAACGATGTTATCATGATGGAGCGATACGGCATCGAGAAGTGCTGGTCAAGCGATCATTATATGCCTTGGTGGCACACTGGGGCCACAGGCGGCGCCGCTTGGCCTTGGCTTGGGGCAGCGCTTGCCAAAACAGATAGGATAGTAGTGGGTACGGGGGTTACTGTTCCAATTTTACGTTACAACCCTGCAGTCGTGGCGCAGGTCTTTGCTACGCTTGGATACATGTTCCCTGGCAGGGTCTTTCTCGGGCTTGGAAGAGGCGAGTCGTTAAATGAGGTGCCGACGGGGACTAGTTGGCCCTCAAATCAAGAGAGGTTCGAAAGGCTTGAGGAAGCAATCAAACTTATAAAACTTCTATGGATGGAGGATTGGGTAACCTTTAAGGGTAAATATTATCGGGTCAAGGACTCAAACCTCTACACCAAACCGTTGCAGCCAATTCCAATATTCGTAGCAGGGATCGGCCCCCAGTCTGCAAGGCTGGCAGGCCGAGAAGCAGATGGCTTTGTAACAAATGAGGCCAATCCGGAGCTGATCGAAAGCAGGCTTTTGCCTGCGTTCAGAGATGGGGCAATGAAGGCCGGCAGAAACCCTGAAGCGCTTGACAAGGTACTGTTCTTGCCTGCCTCGTATGACCCTGATAAGCAAAAGGCGCTTGAATCGATAGCCTACTGGCGTGGGGCGATGGTGAAGGCATTTTTTGAGGTGAACTTTCCTGACCCGCGCAAGATAGAGGAAAGTGCACAGGTAGTGGGAATGGACACAATGGAAAAGATGACGCTAGTAGTTTCTAGCGCAGAAGAGGCGATGAAAAAGCTGGACAAATATATTCGATTAGGATTTACTGAAATTGTGCTCATAAATTCCAGTCCAAACAGGGAGACCTTCATCAAGCTACTGTCACAGGAAATAGCCCCTGTACTCAGAGATGCAAACAAACCTCCCACAAAGGCTGCTACCACCACCTAACTCCTGCCCCTCTTGAGATACCAAACTGCAGCACCTACCGCTGCTGCAATGACAGCACCAATTCCAGCAAGCATCGCTACTCCTGGTGTGCTAGTCGGTTCAGCTACTACGCCAGTAGTAATATCTGCGGCGGTAGTCTGGTTTTCCTGCTGAACGTTAATGTCACTTATAGGTGCCTAAGGTGTAGGGTTGGCCTCTTGGTTTGGTATTCCCTCCGTCTGCCTCCCTGCTTCTTCAAAACCGCTGTACTCTCCTCCCTGCTTTTCCTCTGTAGGCTTTTGCTCCTGGGTGTCGTTTACATCTTGTGCGTAAGCACTAGTAACAGTAGTAGTACTTATCAGAACAACAATTGCAAACAGTTGTAACATCGCCTCTTATTGCTCAATAAATAATTTATGCAGGTAACTAACGCCGCTCGCCTTTTACAATTGTTCTATAAAAGAGATCGACAATGACTGGCAGCTCAAGGTAGTCAATCAGTATTGCTATCCATGCAGCGTAATATGGGATTTCTACCGATCCAGATGGTGACCCAAAAAAGCTGTCGTAAACTACTTCGTCAGTAATCCAGAATATGTGAAACACTTGAATGGCCAACATTGACAGCAATAGTGCATTTTTTGCAGAGCCTTTTTCGTGTTTGTATATACTAAGTGCATAGTAGGTGAGGCCAGCGACAAGTGCCGGGATCTCGACATAATCTATGATTATGAAGAATATGAAAAGCGGGCTTCCATGTTGTACACCAAGGATGCTCTCTCCTGTTATCCGCTGTATGACCACGTCGGCGGTAAGCCAATAGAGGTGGATCAGCTGGAGTGAAATCAACACAAATGCTATCTTTAGATTCAGATTCTCGTATCTGTGCCAGAACCCTACCAGC
>DASUUV010000052.1:0-8262 GCA_036373895.1 Nitrososphaera sp.
AACCATCTTGAGCATCTGTGGAAATAATTGAAAAGTTGAGACACCTGAGCATCATAGGCTCCATAGTAGTGATGCCTGACTTTTTCGTTGACCGCATAATCAAACTCGAGTCAAAGGAGAATTTTTTTGACGCGCTTACCGAAAAGGCAAAGGTTGGAGGTGGAAGCGTCAGAGGCATCCCCACAATGGATGTCAAGGGTGGAAACGCTGTTAATGTAGCGTACTGCCTTGCAAAGCTGGGCGCCAAAGTATCACTTTTTACGGTTGCTGACGAGTTGGGTGCTACAATGATAAGGCAGACATTTTCACAATTTGGTGATAAGGTTACACTCAGAATAGCTAGCGGCAGAAGCGGCCTCACCACATCTTTTGAGTTTCCCTATGAAGGCACATGGGTAAACGTGATGGTGAGCAACATAGGAGACAATGAAAATTTTGGTTCCGAAAGGATAAGCTCAGAAACAGATAGGACGATATTGAAGAATGCTGATGGAGTGATGGTAGTCAACTGGGCTAGTAACCTCAAGGGAACAGAGCTGGCAGAATTTTCTTTCAAGAATTCACCCAGCGCCTTCCATTTTCTTGACCCAGCTGACTTTGAGACGAGAAAGCACGATTTTCGTGACTCGCTAGCCAAGCTTGCAAGCTTGACTGACTGCCTCAGCATAAACGAAAACGAGTGCAACTCGCTTGCCGATGCACTTGGCTTTGGCCGCCTACTTGGACCCATTTACAGCGCTGATGAAGTCAAGGGAGTGGCCAAAAGAATCGCCGAAAGAGTGGGCATCAGTACTGACCTCCATACAAAGATAGGAGCAGCGTGGTCAAACGGGAAAGAAAGTGCATTTGCACATACAATTAAGGTCGAGGCAAAAAGACTGACTGGTGCAGGAGACGCATGGGATGCGGCTGCTATTGTAGGTTACCTTGCAGGTCTGCATCCACAAGAGCGACTGCTGTTTGCCAACTGTTGTGCCTCACTCTATGTAAGGGACCCAAACGGCGAACCCCCCTCAATGAACAAGGTCTTTGAGCTGGTAGAAAGGGTGTTATAGTTATTACGCCATTTTCCGCGCATCGAAAGGTTCCTTTATTGAGCGTAACATGAAAAGCATCTTGTTAATGTAACGCCGCTTTGATGGAATTTCGACCAGCTTGCGTTGATAGAAATCGATCAGGTGGTCGACTAGACAGTCTGCGTCTACTCTGCTATCCGAGAGGTTGACCAATATCATTGAGAACCAGTATTCTACAAGGGCGTCATCGCTATGCTTTTCCTCAAGCTCTACAAGATATGCAAAGTTGGAGTGGCATTTCCTGCAAAGCCCATGATGTGCCCTTGCGTAAGACTCAGAGACATAGTGGCCACATCTTGCCCTCATGATCTATTGTTATAGCTGGCAAGCATAATATTTGAACTTCTGCAGGAGGTATTTTAAATTGACAATCACTCCAGTAATATTTTTGATGATAGAAGCTGAAGATTCGGTGAGAGTAGTAGATACTATAGCCAAGAACCTAATGGGGGTCGCAAACAACAGGTCCAACTTTGAGCGACTGCCTGATACCTTCTGGGGGTACTACGCAAGAGGTCACAACGGCAAGGGCAGGTTTGGAGTTATTGTTGTATATTCGGAGAATGGCAACGATGTAGACGAATTGATCAAGATGTATGAGCAGTGGGTTGCCAAGAACAAAACTACTAGATGACCTGTTCGATTATCCACTCACGGAATTTCGATATCGCAAAATCCTCTGACTGCTTGACAAATTCGGGATCTTTAACTTGCCACTGATCCTGCGGGATGCCGTCAAAGAACTCCTGCATGCATAAAATAAAGCGGAAACGCAGATTGCGCGCATTTTCGACAATACCGTAGCGATACAGGATCTGGGCTATTTTGCCAAAGGCTTCATCGTAGTTTCGTTTGAATGCAGGTACCTTAAAGATTTCATTCAGTATTGCAGAAATTGTATCGAGGTCATCACGTAACGTTATTATCAATGTTCTTGTTTTCAACTTGTGTCCCGCTTTTTGGCGTATAAAAGGCTTTTATGCTACTATTATATTACTTCTCAAGGCCGAAGTGTTGCAATTTTTTTGTTGTAGTTGTGTTGTTGATACTTTTGCACTACCATACAACATTCAACAACTATTGAAATGCATATATAATGAATACAAGGCCGATACTCATCACTATTTCGTGTTTCTTCTAATAACATGCCTCTCTTCCTGGCAGGCAACAGCAAAAGAGCCTTTTTTCTTAATATAATAACACAATCAGAGTATTATTATTATTATTCTAAAAATAAAATCTATTACTAATAAAAAATAGTGCGGGAGGTGGGATTTGAACCCACGAACCCCTAAGGGATGAGGTGTCCCAGTCAATTACAACATCTGAGCATCGCGTCATCATCAGAAAAAATATAGATGATGATCTCACGCCGTTGACCGGGCTTGGCGACCCCCGCCTAGATTCGTTGTGCTATTTCTGACTCACTAGAATAATATTGTTGTTCTTATTCGATGTTGATTGGCACGCCGCCGCCGCTCTTGCTCTTGAGCTTAAAGGACACTTCAAGTATGCCGTTCTTGTAATTGGACTTGGCTGTAGTCGCATCGACTGTTTCTGGCAGCTCAACTCTTTTGTGATAACGCGGCTGTCCAGTAATCGATTCAATAGTAAGGGAGTTTTCGTCTGCCCTCAGGCGCAAATCTTCTTTGTTGACGCCTGGCACTTCAGCAACAACACGCAGCTCATCTGGCCCTTTGATCATGTCTACTAAGGGTTCGCGCTCTTCCTTGACTGTAAGGTTACCGCCAAGAATGTTTGGAAAAGCATCAATGTTGCCAAACTTGCGCACCACCGGCTTGCCGTCTGGACCGACTTTGACAGAATATCCATATACAATGGGCCCCATTTCACGAACGATAGAGCCATCGTCCAGCTTCCGCTCCTTTACCAAATTCTTTGGAACCTGTTGCTCGACATTTTTGAAAGCCTCTTGCATCATCTTTTCAACGTCGCGCATCATATCATCAATGTCTGGGAACCAAGATCCAAAACGCCTTCTTCTACCGAACCATTCGTCAAACGGAGATGACATATGTCTAAAAATATGAGAGGAATTGCTATTTTAAAGTATTTGTTTTTTCACTATTATTGGTTATCTAGTTCTTTATGGAGCTCTTTGAGAAGCGCCTTCTGCCTGTCTGTAAGATTGGTTGGAACCTTGACATTTATCCTCACGTGAAGATCACCTCTCCCAGAACTGCCATAGCGGGGAAGTCCTTTGCCCTTTACCTGCAAAATAGCATTTGACGAAGTGCCCTGTGGGATCTTTAGTTTCTCTGACCCTTCAAGCGTTGGCACACGAAGGTCTGTGCCAAGCGCAAGATCTGTAAACTTGGCATCAAGGTTGTAAAGCAAATGCCCGTCTGCAAGCCTTTCAAACTTGGGATGTGGCTTGATATGTAGCCTGACTATAAGGTCTCCAGATATACCTGCTTCTGACATTTCGCCTTCCCCCCGTAGCTGAAATGCCATACCTTCTTCAATCCCCGGTGGAATTTCTAGCTTGATTTTTTTAACTTGTTTTGCTCTGCCGCTTCCACTGCAGTTGGTACAAGGCCTGTCAATTATCTGACCCTGACCTTGGCATGTCCTGCAAGGCTCCATTGTAACAATTGTTGAAAACCTATTTTGACTATATACGCGCTTTGTCTGACCCTGCCCGTCACATACCGTGCACTTGCGTAGTTTGGTCCCTGGCGCAGCTCCACTGCCACCACACTCTTTGCATCTGTCAAAACGCGGTATCTCGACTTCTTCTTTCTTGCCCTTGAGCACATCTTCAACTGTAAGTTCCATATCGTAGACAATGTCTCGGCCCCTACGCCTGCTGCTGCCGCCCCCCCCACTACCCCCAAAGCCGAAGCTGAAGAGGTCGTCTCCGAAAAAGCCGCCTCGGCGGCCAAATATCTGATCAAATATGTCGCGAAATCCTCCAAAGCCCGCATCGCGGAATATCTCTTCAAAGTTAGCTTCAGACCCTCTGAATGCTTCCTCAGCGCCTACATGACCATAGATATCGTAATGTTTACGCTTTTCGTCGTCAGAGAGTACTGCATATGCTTCAGATAATTCTTTGAACTTTTCTTCTGCAGTTGACTCCTTGTTTCTATCCGGATGGTATTGCAATGCAAGCTTGCGGTATGCATTCTTGATTTCTTCCTTGCTTGCGTTCTTTTGAACGCCTAGAACCTCATAATAGTCTCGCTTGCTACTCAATGCAGATCTTTATCCTCTATTATTTTAGACAAGTATCTTACAAATATTGTTATGGCGAGGGGTTTGGCCCAGCCGCACTTCCTGTTGGCCCAGCCGCACTTCCTGTTGGACCACCACTACCACCACCACCACCACCAGCAGCAGCAAAGTCAGATCCTGCTGCCCCGGCCTGTGCTGATGAGGTACCGGCGGCGCTCTGGTATGCCTGCGTGCTTATTTCTCCCAAGATGTTCTTTAGCTCCTGTGTCTTAGCCTTGATGTTTTCAATATTATTGCTTGCAATAGCATCGCGGATTTCCTGCGTTAGTTTATTCACTTTTTCTACTTGATCTGGACTTACCTTGTCCTTGAGATCCTGCTTCACCAGCTTGTCAGCGGCATAAATTAGGTTGTCTGCTTCGTTCCTTATCTCTGCCTCTTCCTTTTTCTTCTTGTCGGCATCAGCGAATTGCTCTGAATCTCTCTTTAGCCTTTCAATTTCATCCTTGGATAGTTTGTTGTTTGCAGTTATTGTGATCTTTGCTTCCTTTTGCGTAGCCAAGTCTCTTGCAGTGGAGTTTAATATGCCGTTTGCGTCGATATCAAATGCAACTTCAATTTGAGGCACGCCCCTTGGAGCTGGCGGAATGCCAGATAGGTTAAACATGCCAAGTGAGACACAGTCAGCTGCCATCGCTCGCTCACCTTGCACAATATGTACTGTTACCGCAGTCTGATAGTCTGCAGCGGTAGTGAACACCTTGCTTTTCTTTGTTGGAATTGTAGTGTTGCGTTCGATTAGAGGCTCCTTTATTCCGCCTAGTACTTCCACACCCAATGTGAGCGGCGTTACGTCCACAAGCAGGATATCGGTTGAAACGTCTCCTGCTATGACTGCACCTTGGACTGCCGCACCCATTGCTACTGCCTCCATTGGGTCAATCCCACGTTCAGGCTCCTTGCCCATAACTGACTCTACGAACTGCCTCACCATGGGCATCCTTGTAGGGCCACCAATCAAGATGATCTTGTCAATGTCTGCAGGTGTCATCTTGCCATCCTGCAATGCCTGCATCATAGGCTGCCTGCAGCGCTCAATTATCGGCCGGAGCAGTTCCTCAAGCTTTGCCCTTGTAAGCTGTAGTACTAGGTTCTTTGGTCCTGAAGATGGGTCATATGCCAAGAAAGGCAGGTTGACCTCTGTCGTAACAACGTTTGACAGTTCTATCTTGGCCTTCTCTGCGGCCTCTCTGATCCTCATCATTGCAGCCTTGTCGTTTCTAACATCAAGGCCAGATTGCTTGCGGAACTCCTGCACAATGTATTCGACAAGTGTATTATCCATATCGGTGCCACCAAGCTGCGTGTCACCTGAGGTAGATCTGACTTGGAACACACCGCCTCCCATCTCCATTATCGTGACATCAAGTGTTCCTCCTCCAAGATCAAAGACCATTATCTTGAGGTCCTTGTTTGCCTTGTCAAGCCCATAGGCAAGCGATGCAGCAGTGGGTTCGTTAATTATCCTTACTACTTGAAGACCTGCAATTTCTCCAGCATCTTTGGTCGCCTGGCGTTGATTATCATTAAAGTATGCTGGCACGGTAATGACTGCCTTGTCGACTGTTTCTCCTAGGAACGCTTCTGAGTCTCTTTTGATCTTTTGCAGAATGAATGACGATATCTGCTGTGGAGCGTATTCTTTGCCGTATACCCTGAACTTAAAATCTGTTCCCATCTTTCGCTTTGCTGCAATGACGGTTCCTTCAGGATTTGAAATCATCTGACGGCGAGCTGGCTCGCCAACGATGAGTTGCCCATCTTTGGTAAATGCTACCACTGACGGGAATGCCTTGCCGCCTATAGAAGTGCCTTCCGCTGCCTGGATTATTGTTGGCTTACCGCCTACCATAGCTGCAGCCGCCGAGTTGCTCGTTCCAAGATCAATACCTACTATTTTCGCCATATTATTATCCGCCTCCTTATTCTCCTTGAATATTCACCTCTTTAGTGTCATTAACGCTATTTTTAACTATCTTTGAAATTTCAACTAGGCTTGGTCTTAGCACCCTGCCATTGAGCATGTAGCCCTTTCTTATCTCGGCAGTCACTGTATTCTCTGCCAAGTCATCCCGTGCAGAATATGCTATAGCGTCATGCACGTTTGGGTCAAAAGGTGTCCCGGCTGCTTCTATCTCCCTTACTCCTTCCGAGGCAAGGAGCGAGTCAATATTCTTCAGTATTCCTTCCAACCCTTCAATGACTACTACTACTCCCTGCTCTGACTTGCTTTGCCTAGCTACTGAGAGCGCTCGGAGGTAGTCGTCACGTATGTTGAGAAACTTGAGCAACAACTCAGCCTTGATTGATTCTGCCTTCGAGGCAAGCTGTTTTTCCATCTGCTTTCGGTAGTTGTCGAAGTCTGCCATTAGGTACTTCATCTTGTTAAGACTACTCTCAGACGATTCCTTTGCCTTTCTCAGCTCATGCTTGACTGATTCAAGCTCCGCTCTCAGCGCCTCAACTTGTTCTTTTTCTTTTTCTCCTCCTCCTCCTCCTTCCTCTTCAATTGGTTTGCTTCCCTCTTGCTGCTCAGCCATAATATTGGCTCTTTCATCATTCTCGACCAAAGTGAATCACACCTTCTGCTCCCAAAAAGGGAGCCAATCTAATAATTAGATATCGTTCGTAAGAAATATAGCCACAATCTCTACTATCATCTCTAGTGAATATGAGCTCAGACGATGAACTTGAGGCAATCAAACATAAGAAGCTGGCCGAGCTGCAAAAGGAGGCTGCTAGCAAGGCAATGATGTCATCAATTACCGAGCCAATAGTGCTCACGGATTCTAACTTTGCAAGCGAGGTTACAAAATATCCTATCATGCTTGTGGACTTTTGGGCGCCTTGGTGCGGCCCATGTAGAATGGTCTCACCAATAGTTGAACAATTATCTCGAGAATATTCTGGCAGGGTAGCATTTGGCAAGGTTAACGTAGACGAGAATCAAAGAATAGCGGCCTCATTTGGCATACAGAGCATTCCCACCCTGATGATATTCAAGGGCAGTAAGGCAGTCGACGTAATCATAGGCGCTATGCCAAAAGCACAGATCGAGATGAAGCTAAAACAACAACTATCGTCAAAGAATGATTCAATTTACAGATAATTATAGTAGAAAAAGAAAAAGGTTGCACTTAGTTTATCCCTAAGTGCGGGAATGAAGCAACGCTTATTCCCAACTCGCCTTGAAGCTTTCTGATCTTGGTCGCGTATTCAGTCATCTTAGCGTTGTCGCCCTGTACCTTGGCAATCCTGTATCCCTTCCATGCCTTCCTCAGTGCGCCCCAACTCTGGCCTGGCGTAAAGTTGCTTTTTGATACAACTGTTTCACGAACTGACATTATTGCTGTCATGCTGAGATAGATTCGTAGTCGGTACTTAGCACCGGTAGTCAACTTTCTCAGGTTTTGTAGTGAAAACAGTTGGCACAGAGCAAGCTATGAGATAGCAGTTGCAAATTTTAATTTTTGAGGCAAAGTGATAGAGAATTTGCATTTTTTCTCTCACCGCCCCATACTTATTATAAATCTACAAAATCACATTCCTTGCTTACCGTGTCAAATATCGCAGCAGTTGCATTGTAACCAAAGAACCAGCCGTGAGCAGTCCCGGGATTGATAACAATTGTTTTTCCAACAACTTTGTTATCTACCTTATGAGTATGGCCATAAACTACAACATTGTATTTGCCTGATTGAATCAGAGCATCTCGTTTTTTAAAATCAGTTCCATGATACACGGCTATTAGGAGGTCATCTTCTTCAATTTCACAAAGTTCACCTCTAAGCTGGCCTCCTATTTTTTCAAAAGCATTGTTAAGCCCTTTTTTGTCCATATCATTATTCCCCAATACGCCGATCAATTTTAGTCCTGCAAAAGCTTCTACCGCTTCAGGAGTAGTTATGTCGCCAGCATGAATTACATA
>DASUUV010000053.1:0-32081 GCA_036373895.1 Nitrososphaera sp.
AAAACCAGACGGGTTGAATATTGGGCTCACCTTTTTCATCGATGGTTGCAATCTGCAAATTCAATTTACTTTCAAGGAATCTCTCAGCCTCTTCTCTGGTCATACCAGGAATCTCGTAAGTAGCATTAACTACTTTCATAAAAATACATCAGCAGCATATATACACTGGTAGAAAAGAGTTTCTTTTTTCTTTTTTCAGTTTTTCTTTATATTCCTAGAATGATTGAAAAATACGGTTATGGGACAGAGCAAACTTCACCTCAGGTAGGAGCCATTCTGACATGGTAGTAGGGTATTGGTTCTTCTCCTTCTTCTCTTCCATTGAAGATGACTTTTGCAACTAACTATACTTTTACTCCCTTGCCGGTATTTATTGTACTTAGCATAGCTACCACCATGGAAAAAACCGAATCCGCTACGGAAATAGAAGAAGAGACTGGAAATTATCTCCAGCTTTTCCTTTATCGAGCACCAAAAAAGAACCATGACGCCATCGTAAAGAACCTGAAGCAATTCGTGCCATGGTTTAAAAGTCATGGAGTAAGAATTGAGTACTACCAATTTGGCAATAGCGAGACCCAAGCCGCAATAGACTCTGCAAAAGAAAGTGGCATGGATGGTTTGGAGAGCATCTCCAAGACCCTTTCCACTGCAGACGATGAGGAAGTTTGGATCGAGCAACAATACTTTAGAGACTACAAGCATTGTGAAGACATCTACACAAAGATGATGCAAGACAAAAATATTGAACCACTTGGGAATGAGTTCTTTAGTCTAGTCACACAGGGAAAGAGCCTCATCACAGGCGGCTTTAGCCGACTCGGGGCGTAGCAGAAAAGAGAGAGAGGTATGTAGTTGAATGACTACAATAGTTCATTTTGAAATACCTTCTGACAACATAGAGCGTGCAAAGAAATTCCACAATGACCTGATCAGCTAGAAGATGCAAAAGATGCCAGGTCCAATGGAATATTGGATGTTTTCTACCACTAACAACAAAGATGATGGTGAGCAGCAGAGCGTCAGTGGCGGGGTGATGGAGAGGCAGATGCCACGGCAGTCAATTACAAATTACATAAGCGTCAAATCGGTGGACGAATAATCTAAGAAGGTGGAGAGCCTCGGAGGCAAAGTGAAGGTTCCAAAGACAGAAGTCTTAAACTTTGGCTGGTTTGCGATATGTACAGACACAGAAAATAATATGTTTGGATTATGGGAGGCAAAGGAAGGGTAGACTACTGAAAGGACATCCTAATCTCTATCCCGTTTCTTTTGCTTCTATTTACTCATCGCAGCTTCTATTAATGGAGTTGATGTGATAGATCGTATGGTATACCCCGCCACCCTAGTCTCAATATAGCTCTCTTTTGCTTTCAAAAGCAATAATGCTTCCAAGTTATTTTGGTTCCTAGGTGTATTTTGAAGAAGCGACTTTATCTCTAATTAAGTGTCTCTTTATAGCAGGATTCATTCCTTCTCTTGTTACTCCTACTTGACTGTTTACCTTTAACATTTTTTGACTTGATTCAATAATCGTCTCTTGGATGACTACTTCTGTGGAATAATAGATTGAAAAGACCAATGTGAGAGTAGCGCAATGATGATGGTTATTGACAAGCTGACATTTTTAACAGGGAGAGAGCACAGGGAAAAGAAGAAAATCACACTACCCAAATGCTGGAAAGTTGGAATGCCATCATACATCTAATACTATCTATATATGACTCGCTACTAAACTCAGAGCAGTTATGATGACAATAAAATCTGACTCAACTTCATTCTTTCCTGTACGGCTTTATCCAGTTCTCTCTTGACTGTGATGATTTTTTGAGTCATCATCATACTTTCAGGTTTGCGTTGCGCCATCAAAAAAAGCAGCTCTTGCTTTAGAATTTCTATATGCTCCTCTAGCACTTTTAGCGCCTCCCCAAACTCCAAAGTCATATTCTTTTACTCCAATAACTCTGGACTTATTAATGTATGTATGATGTAAGCTTTTCGTCTGTGATATGTAGGTGAAATAGCAGACTCTTTTTCCTTATGTGGCTTCTTCTTCTTTTTATAATGAGAGTTTTGATTGCAATGTACCCAATTGCACGCATACACTATTTTTGATTAACTTTTTACCGAAAGTAATAGTATTAATGGTGAGCTGGAAGAAGTGATAAACATCTCATTAAATTTCTTTCTATTTGACTTGTCCAAGGCATTATGGAAGGGCTTCTAATACGCTTTCTCCATTGCAAGAGCAATCATTAATGATGGTATTGTTCCACCCATTTTAGTGAAGCTTCACCATACCGACACCATCATTATTGCTGCTACCGCCACCTCACTCTTCTACTGATGAACTCTCCGATGAAAGGTTTCAAAAGTCCCTCTAGTAGATCAGCCTAGCTGAGCTAGGATAATAGCTCATGAGAATGATAGAAAAAAATGTGTAAGCCCTAGCAGGGATTTGAGCCCTAGACCCAAGGTTTACGAAACCTTCTCAATGAATTCCGCAGTACAACGACAACAAAAAGACGTAAACCCTAGGTCGTGCGTCCTCCATGACAACTTCCGCGATTGGCTAGCCTCTCAAGGGAAAAGACACTGTACCATAAAGCAGGATTGTAATTATGCCGAGGAATATGGGCAGGAGTTGACGCTATACAAGAAAAGTCGTGTGCAGAGTGTGGTAAGACTCACAGGCGACCGGTTCAATGATTATCGAACCACGGCAGTATCTATCTTCCCGAAAATGAGTTGCAGCAAGATGCGCAGTATTGGTTGAGAGAGGTTTATCCCCCTGGAAAGGTTGACGGCATATTCGATGCAATTAAAATATATTATAACCACAGGGAGGTTTATGACCGACAGAAACAAATGCAGGGCGAAGAACAATTGCTTGCATCGATACTGAGCGACATTGAGCGCATAATTCACAGGAGGAACGAACTTGATAATGTCATAGAAAGTAAGTTAGACACCTTTCAGGCAATTCTGCGGAAGAGCCCTGAGCTTCAAACACAGATGGAGACGGACAAAACAAACTATCCGTCGCGTTTGGTGAAGATGGTTAAGGGCGAATTAGTTAGATATAGCAAATAACAAACAACCAACCAAACAACCGAGCACCTTTTATATTATTTTGTCGTACTCTCGTAATACTGCAGAAGTTTGATGTCATATACGACTGCACATCCCAAGTGTCAAAACGCAAAAACTGTAATCTAAGAAGAAGGAAGGAATGAAAACTAAACAGGGTTTAGTTCCGGTCCATGAGTGTTTGTCCGTGTTTCCCCTTCCTTCTTTCTCTTTATCTCTCCTCCCACTTCTGTCTCATAGCTCCTCCTATTCTATTATCGTCAGATATTCCGAACTCTCCGCTGTTGCGTTCACCGATGCTATTCTCTGTATTTCCGCTGTCCAGTTACCATAATCGCCAACAAGCGTGACTATCATAAAGTCCGCAGACTGACCAGCTAGTATTGTTGAGGGAGATGTGACTGTAGCGTCAAAGTCAACAATACTGCCTGCCGAGTCATATAAGGTGGCTATCACAAAAACAGATTCAGCAGGAAAGTTACCAGTATTTGTAACATTGCCGGTTACCTGATACAACGGTAGTCCTATTCCGCTCTCTATCATACCATGCTCGTCTACCACAACCTTCAATGATGCCGGCTTATCCTGAAGGAAGTCCGAGTCTAGCCCTGCACTCAGGGTATAGTTCGCTATGCTCTCAGACACAACAGCGTCGTTGATGTAGATCCCAAAGGGTCCCTTCTCTCCTGGTCGCAGCTCGCCGAGCTGCACAGGACCATCAGCAAGATGGATGAGCTGCCCCGCAGAATCATACAAATTACAGCTAACCTGCACCCAGCCTATTTTTTCAGGTGAATCGTTTCTCACCTCTCCGACAATGATGGTGATGCCAGATCCTGCGTCGATCAGTGAGTGGCTTACGATAGAGATATCGCTATCAGTATCGCTGCTTTGTTGTTGTTGTTGAGCTATCGATGTCAGAGGCGATAGTAGTAGCATAAGAGCTGTTACTGCTGTCTCTGCTGCTAATAATAATGACGTTGTTGTCATCTCTCTCCTCTCTCTCACTCTCTCAGGTCATATGAAACAAGCGGGTCCTCCCGCTTGTTTCTCAGTTCTTCGCGCTGCAGCAGTTCCATTGATATCTCTGCGTATTGAATTGTTTGGCAGTGCTGTACCGGGACGACAGGATAGAGAGAGCAAAGGATACGGTCCAGTTCCTTTGCTCTGCCAAGTGCTGCGCGGATTTGTAAATCATAGTCCTCTCACTGTCTGCCATTAGTAATAGTATCGCCTTCTTCTGGGATAGTAATGATGTCCCCCGCTGATACGCTATATACTACTAAATGGTTTTGCCACGTACGTATAGGTTACGGCGATGGGAATAGCTCACCTTAAGGTATTGTTGGTAGATCTCATCTGCTGCTGCTCTGATATTTTCATTTTCGTGATTAAGCAAATCGTGTTTAGCCCTCAACGCTCCCTTCATAGCTGCCTCAGCCGTTATCAAGATCTAGTTGAAAATATTTTAATGATAAAAGCCCTAGATGGGATTCGAACCCACGACCTAAGGTCTTCGCCGCTGCAAGCGCAGGTTTACGAAACCTTCGCTCTGCCGGGCTGAGCTACTAGGGCAAAACAGATGCAACTTCAGCTCCTCGTTATTTAATGCTTCACGCTAAAATAAATAAGACTGAGAACAGTTTTTTGGTATGAAAATATCGATCTCAGGAGTCAGGGGCATCTACGGACAAGATCTCAACCTTCACGAGGTGAACAGGTTTGCGGGCCAGTTTGCAGGCTTAATTAAGTCTGGTAAGTGTGTAGTTGCGCGCGATACTCGTCCATCCAGTACGATTATTGCTCAAATTGTGACTGCAAGCCTGATGACTGCGGGTATCGATGTTTACAACCTTGGCATTGCGCCCACCCCCGCAGCATTTAGAGAAGCGCGGAAGTATGGCGCTGGTATTACAGTGACAGCATCGCACAACCCTTTAGAGTGGAATGGGCTCAAGTTCATAATTGATGGTAGAGGCTTGTTTGAGCATGAGTTAGAGGGAATGCTCAAAATGACAGGCGATCATCATCCGGGTAATTTTGGAAATGAGTTTCAGATTTCCTCAAACTATCTTGATGTAATTGCAGAGATGGCAAAGAGTAATACTGCGGCCGTCAAAGTAGGAATTGATACAGCTGGAGGTGCGGCATGCGGCTATGCAGAGTATCTATTCAAAAAGCTAGGACACAAGTATTACAGTATCAATGGCATTGCAGGGATATCATCAAGAGGCCCGGATCCCACTACAGATGAGCTGGCAGACCTGCGCGCACTTGTAACCGCAAACAAACTAGACCATGGTTTTGGGCTTGACCTAGATGCTGACAGGCTTGTAGTTGTCAACAGCGAAGGCAAAAAATTGAGCCCAGACGCAACGCTGCTGCTGTGTATCGCAAGGGCATTGGAGATAGGTCTGAAAAAATTTGTTACAAGCATCGATACCAGTCTTGCAATAGAGAAATACATCCATAAGAGCAATGGCAAGGTTGTTGGATACTCCAAAGTAGGTGAAGCAAACGTCGTCAGCAAGATGCTTGATGTGAACGCAGAGGCAGGCGGCGAGGGCAGTAGCGCTGGGTTTGTCATGCCCAAGATTAACATGTGCCGCGATGGTCTCTTGGCTGCGGCTACGATCTCAACGCTTGACAAGAAGATTGTAGACGAATGCCTAAAGTTTGCGTCACAATTTGTACAAATACGATCGAAGATAGTGGCCAATTCTTCACTGCACAACGCAGTGATCGAAAAGCTGCCAGATGTCTTCAAGAGCGATTCGTACTCGATATTGACAGAAGACGGCGTCAAGGTAATAATGGATGAAGACTCTTGGATACTGATCAGGCCATCAAACACCGAACACGTGATCAGGATATCTGTCGAATCCAGAGGGGAGAAGGCACAGGCCATTTACAAGAAGGCAAGCGAAAAGGTTCAGACAGTGTATGACCAAGTTAGATGAAAAACAGATTATCCGGATCTTTGCGAACAAGCTGGGTATAAGCAACCTTGACGACGTGGCGTTGTTAGACAAGGGAATTGTTATGAAAAGCGATATGCTGGTTGCAAGTACCGATATTCCCAGCGGCATGGAAGCCTGGCAGGCTGCACGAAAGAGCATCGTCTCCTGCATAAGCGATCTTGCTGCCAAGGGCGTCAGGCCACACGCAGCAGTAATTTCACTTGGCATACCAAACAGCTACTCCATGCGGCAGCCATATATTGAAGGGCTTGCTGAGGGCTTTGCGATTGCCTCAAAGGAATTTGGAGTCAAAATAGTGGGTGGGGATACAAACGAAGCTGGCGAGCTTGTTATTGACTGCAGTATGGTTGGCTTTTCCAGATTCAAAGTTCCAACAAGGAGTGGAGCGAAGCCAGGAGATTATGTAATCGTATCTGGGCCTTTTGGGTTTGCTCCTGCCGGCCTAGCGATTCTGCTGCAAAATGCGATTACAGTCGGCAGCGGCAGTAGCGTATTCAGAAAGCATGCAGTGAAGTCAGTGCTCGAGCCCTACCCAAGGCAGAGCTTTGGGCTGGCGCTTGCAAGATATTTCTCATCGTCTATTGATTCAAGTGATGGACTTGCAGTATCCCTATATGAGCTGGCAAGCCAAAGTGAGAGGGTCGACATCATAATTTACAGCATTCCATCTGTAGAAGGCTTGGACAAGTTCGCACAGCAAAACAGCCTTGACAAGCACGAGTTGGTGTTTCACGGTGGTGAAGAGTACGAGATAGTGGCAACGATTTCGCATACAAAAATAAGGCAAGCCGAGGCTGCAGCAAGGAAAGCAGGCGTTAGTCTGCATGTTATAGGCAGAGTGCAAAAGGGTTCTGGCAACGTCTTTGCCAGAAATAGGCTTCTTGAGAATAGGGGCTATGTGCATTTCCATAAGTGATAAAGTTTTTAACTCTCTACAGAAGCAAGTTGAAGTGCATGTCTGAAACAACAGGCGACATTACCCAAACAAAGTGGGGGGTAGCTCACATTTTTAGCAGTTATAACAACACGCTTGTCCATATTACCGATTTGAGTGGAAGCGAGACAATCTCATTTAGCTCTGGCGGACGCCACGTTACCGCTGACCGATATGAATCCTCGCCCTATGCAGCTATGAAGTCTGCTGTCGCGGCAGCTGAGACGGCCAAGGCAAAGGGCATCAGTGCCCTGCATATTCGCGTACGCGCTGTTGGCGGAGTAGGTCCAAGAATTCCAGGTCCCGGCGCTCAGGCTGCCATCAGGGCGCTTGCAAGAGCAGGCTTTCGCATTGGTAGGATCGACGATGTGACTCCTGTGCCTCACGACACTACAAGAAAGCCAGGCGGCAGAAGAGGGCGG
The DNA here is from genome assembly GCA_036373895.1 of Nitrososphaera sp. Taxonomy (GTDB): domain Archaea; phylum Thermoproteota; class Nitrososphaeria; order Nitrososphaerales; family Nitrososphaeraceae; genus Nitrososphaera. The sequence goes on from DASUUV010000053.1 coordinate 7,428, forward strand.
AGAGTCTAAACCGATTTCATTTCTGGCGCTATTTTTATCTGCGCACCACATCCTCTATTTTTCAATTCCTTTTGAAGCCATGCAACGAACTTGTCTTCAGGCTTTTTGCCTTTTGAAGCCTCTATGTTGTAAGCCTGATGTGTATATAACTTCTCCACTAATTGACCTGCCAGAAACATCTTCGCAAACGACCAGCCGAGGCTCTGTACCGGTGGGTCAAGCGCAAACGAGTTTTCCAGCTTGCAGAACCTCTGGTAGTCAGAGAGCATATCTATTGCAATCTTGGCATCAGGTTCAAAATCAATTGTCTGAAAATCCAGGATAAACGTTCCCATTATCAAGGCAAATCATTCTTCTTCTGCTGCTTGCTTGAGTTTCTCAGAGAACGAGATAAACTTGCCATCGTCTTCAACCTTGATTGTAGTGTTGACCCTTATGTTAAGGCCCACAGACCTGAAAAGCATCAAGAGTTCGCCTCCCGATATCCTGCTTGCTATTTCGCCAGACAAAATAAGTCTGGCAATTCCTGTGACAATCGCTTCAGTCTGGACAGGATACTGCCCGTAAGCAAGGTCTAGTATTTCGTCGGCCCTGTCGTAGAGGTAGGCAGATACTATTTCTCTTGAGGATTTTGGCCGTGGCTGCTGGCGACTTGCTTTTGCCTTTTCCATCGCAGCCGCCTTTTCACGAAGCTCTCTTAGTTTGCGTGCATTGATTATGTCAATGTCAGGGTCGTCCGCTGGCATTAGCCCTTTATCACTCCTATCGGCACGAGCCTCGCTACCTTGGTAGCGATTCCAAGGGAATGCGAAACATTGGCTACGGTATCAACATCCTTGTAGGCCTCCGGTGTCTCTTCGACCATGCCTTCCTTTGTCAGCGCTTTGACATAGATTCCCTTTGACTCTAGGCCGCTTTTCACGAGGTCGGCTGTGTAGCTCCGCTTTGCAGCAGACCTCGACATCATGCGCCCTGCTCCATGTGCAGTAGATCCAAAGCTGAGATCAAGTGAATTTTGGCTGCCAAGCAGAATCCAGCTAGCAGTGCCCATTGAGCCCGGTATTAATACTGGCTGGCCAATGCTCCGGTACTTGCTTGGCACCTGTTCCATGCCTGCAGGGAAAGCCCTTGTAGCACCCTTTCTGTGGACTACTACATCCGAGGTCCCCTTGCCATTAACCTTGTGACGCTCCACCTTGGCGATATTGTGTGCAACATCGTAAATGAGATCCATGTCAAGGTCACTTTCTTTTGACTTGAAGATCTGCTCAAACGTTTTCCGTGTCCAATGTGTTATCATTTGGCGGTTGGCCCATGCGAAATTGAGAGCAGAATACATTGCTTCGCGATACTCTTTTCCCTCTTTGGAATTATTGGGTACACATGCAAGCTCCCTATCTGCAAGCGTCAACCCATATTTTCGTAGAAGTGATTCAGAAACACGCAAGTAATCAGTGCATATTTGGTGGCCAAAGCCTCGGGAGCCGCAATGTATAAGCACCGTCACCTGGCCCGCTTGGTTGATGCCCATTGCCTTGGCTGCACGCTCGTCAAAGATCTTGTCTACTTTTTGCACTTCAAGGAAGTGGTTGCCAGAACCCAGACTGCCAAGCTGAGCTGCACCTCTTTTTCTTGCAGTGTCTGAGACGCTTCCAGGGTCTGCTCCTTCCATCTTACCACTCTCTTCGCATGCTTCCATATCGTCTTCATTACCATATCCATGGCTGACAGCCCACCTGACGCCTTGTAGTAGTAATTCGTCAAGCTCAGTCTTTGTCAGCTTTAATGCTCCCTCACTACCGACGCCTGAGGGAACTGATCTAAAAAGCTCGTTGACCAGATCCTTTAGCCGTGGTCTAACATCCCGCTCAGTCAGGTTCGTCCGTATCATGCGCACACCACAGTTGATATCGTAGCCTACTCCGCCTGGGCTGATCACTCCTTCTTCAAGATCAGTTGCGGCAACACCGCCGACAGGAAAGCCATAGCCTTCATGGCCATCAGGGAGCACGACTACATGCTTTTTGATGCCTGGTAGCGTGGCGACATTTGCAGCCTGGTCGACTGTCCTGTCAGTCACCATTTTCGATATCAACAGTTCATTGGCATAGATTGTAACCGGGACTTTCATACCTTTGGCTGGCTCTGGGTCTATTCTATACTCAAAGTCATTTACCTTCTTGACTCTATGGCTGCCGGTCCTAGTGATAAGTTCATCCAATTCTGTTGCTGCTATTTCTTGTAAAGTAATTATAAGCCTTGCCCGACATGAAGACAAAAACGTGTAGTTTATTTTTTTCAACGTCTAATGTGTAGGTAAAATTCTATAGAGCACGCATCCACTATAATGGAAGATATTACTCAAATGAGATGGTGAGGGGGAGAGAGTAATTTATCCTTGGCAAGAAGATTTATTTTCGCCGCTTCGTCGCTCTATCCTTGAAACTGATGCCAATACTGCCGATAGACTCTGGACGCTATGGTAGCAAAGAGATGCGCGGTATCTTTGAGGACGAAAGGAGGCTGCAGTATCAGCTCGATTTTGAGGCAACCGTTGCGCAGGTGCAAGCCCAGCTAGGTATGATCCCAGCAGATGCAGCGGATGAAATTACAAGAGGAGGCCGCCCGGGCAGGGTCACTCCAGCTAGAGTTAGCGAACTTGAGTCAGTGAGCGAGCACGACACTGCCGCAATGGTCGAGGCGTTAAGCGAGCAAGTTTCAGCCAAATCCAAGCTATGGGTTCACTACGGGCTAACAAGCAATGACGTGATAGACACATCCATTTGCATGCAGATGCGTGAGGCATTTTCAATAATTCTATCAAAGGTAGCCAAGCTTGCACACCTTTTAATTGATAGAGCGCTTGAATTCAGGGACTTGCCAGCGGTAGGCAGGACGCATGGGCAGCATGCAAGCATTATTTCATTTGGATTAAAATTTGCAGTGTGGGCAGCGGAAATGGCCAAGCACATCGAACGCATCAAAGAAGGTGAAAAGCGCTTTCTAGTGTGTAAGACGCTTGGCGTAGTTGGTACGGGCTCTCTAATGGGCGACAAGGCACTTGAAGTACAAAAAATTGTTGCTCAAAACCTTGGTCTTTACTCTGTAGATGCTGCAACACAGATTGTACCCCGAGAGAGGTTTGCAGAGATGCAGTTTTGTATTGCACTTATTGGCTCCACCCTCGACAAGATCGCCATAGAGATCAGGAATCTACAACGCACAGAAATAGGTGAAGTCGCGGAGCATTTCGGGAAGGGCCAAATGGGAAGCAGCGCAGTGCCAGTCAAGCGCAACCCCATAAAAAGTGAGCGAGTATCTTCGCTTGCAAGAATCCTGCGATCGCTTGTGAGCGTGTCGATGGAAAATATTGCATCATGGCACGAGCGCGACCTCGCAAACTCAGCAAATGAACGCTTTACAATTCCAATGGCTGCTATACTACTTGACGAAATGCTTAATGCAATGACCAAGGTGATTCGAGAGCTAAAAGTAAACAAAGAAAGGATCTCCTACAACATTGAAATGACAAAGGGTCAGATTTATGCCGAATTTATACTAGACGCACTAATAAAGAAAGGAGTTGCTCGCTTCGATGCCTATCGAGACATACAAAGAGTAGCGTTTTCAGCACTTGAAAGTGGCCAGCACTTTTTTGATGCTGCATGCGAAGATAGGAATATTTCGACTCGCTTGTCAAAGCAGGAATTAGCAGCTATATTCGATTCCAAGAACCACCTGGCTGCCTCTGTAAGGATAATTGAGAACACGTCTACAATAGTCATAAATGCTACAAAACAGATGTAAAATGCCGTCGGTGAGATTTGAGCTCACGACAGCTCGGTCTTCAGCTTCACCCCTTAAAAGGTCGAGTGCTCTCCCAGGCTGAGCTACGACGGCACTTATAAGACTAGTTTTACAGATCATATATAATCGTGTCTTAAAATACACAGGCGCTTTACTCTGCAAATTTGCGGTAACCTCTTGTACGTGAATTTTCTACTCATCCCTCTCTGTCCTATAGAGGAAGACTTCAAGCTCGCTCAGCTCTGGACCATCATTAACTCTAATTGATATCACATATCCTTTTTTGTAGCTGTATTGGTGAAAGGAGTCCAACCCCTACAATTCTTGTTTTTGAATGCTGCTAATACAGAATTATCTTACTTAAAGTAAATAAACAAAAAAGGTATAGTTCGGTTATATGGCGATCAATGCTGATAATCAAAATCCAATCATGGATTCAGCAGAAGAACGAAGACGACGGTTTCTTGAAGAATTTGAAAAGCCTTTCAAGTGTGAAAAGTGTAATGAACGATTCAAGAAGAAAAAATATCTTCGCGAGCATAAATCAGAAGTGCATTCATATTGATTATAAAGAAAGGTGCCGGAGGCGGGATTTGAGCCCGCGACCTTACGATTTCTTACCAGATGAGATTATGAGTCGTACGCTCTAACCAAGCTGAGCTACCCCGGCACTAAGTGTAACGCCACTGGTTTTTAGCAGTACATAATATAAGTTATGCAAGAATAACTTGCTTGCTGTATATGAATGGAAAAAATGAATGCAAGAATGCAACCTAGGTATCGGTAATTCGTCGCAGTAAGCAGAATATTTTGTGTTGCTTGCCTTGGCAGTCGTATTCCATCAATCAATCAATCAATCAACCCTCGACGCTCCTTATGAAACCATTAGAAGATAATGGATTGAAGTGGTAAATATATACAGGTCTTGATGCAATAGAACAACAATCTTGAATGCATTATTGTTACTAGTAAATTGATTATGACTAAAGTTACTCGCCATTGGCATAGAGCAGGTTGCATGACTCCATCAACAATAGCTAATAAGACAAAATCTATTTTAGACTAGGTGTGTGATAACCTAACAGAGATATATTATGGATGATGGCAACAAAACAGCCAGACGCGTGTACCCCCGGTGGAGTCCGCACAGAGCGCGATCCGATCTAACGAAGGATGCTAGTTTGCCAGAAATGTAAAAACCATGGAATATCTTGTATATTGAGACCACACAGAGAGAGGCTTCCTATCATCTTCCTATTTTACTTGTATGGATATAAGATATAGATATAGAATGCCTCAGCCATTGCAAGACTATATGCTCCTATCACTACCGCATAAGACATAATCTATAGCATAGGTTTTGTCGATGCTACTGCCGGCATCGTGGAAAACATGAATCGGCACTAAACAATAAGATAAAGTCATTCAAACATTCGACGTACATCGCCTTCAAGCACACCCGATCCTGAGTGCAACCTGTCGATATGGTTTGACAGCCCTTCTTTTGTATCAAATGGAGATTCGCAGTATGGACACATAAGCTTGGCAGTGCTGATGTCTCTCATATAGACTATGGCCTTGGGATTGATGATACAGACAGGAGTACCCTTGATAGCAGTGTGCGCTGTGGACACTGTAGCCATATGGATCTTCTCAAAGATGTCATCCCGGGAAACCATTCCAAGCACAGCCGAATGGGAGCTCACGATTACCTGCCTTACCACATGCTTGTCCATAATTGAAAGGGTTTCCTGAACAGTGTTGTGCGGGCCCACGGCAAGAACGGGGCTTGTCATTATTTCCCTGAGCCTAACTTTGCCGGGGTTTCTTCCCTGTGACATCACCTTGAACAGGATGTCAGTCTTACTCACGATCCCCACCACTTCTCCTACGTGTGACACAAGGATGCTTCTGACGTCTCTCTCTTTCATGAGGTCTAATGCTTGATCCGTGAATTTGTCACCCTCTAAAATGGCCACATTAGTGTTTATGAAATGCTCAATAGGTGAAGACAACAGAGCAGAAATATCATCCGGGATGAAGGAACTGCTGCTCATACATATTATTTGTCCATTCTGTTTTATTTAAGCGTGGCTAAGCTTGTTTGTCTTCAAACCTGAGCTTTATAAGGTTCTGACCGCCTGCCTTACGTATTTCGATAAGCTCTTCGCGCTCGAGTCTCTTGACCAGCCTCCATATCGTCGTCTTGGGTAACTGAAACTTGCTTCTGATTTCACTTTCAAAAGCTGCCCCTTCCTTTTCCGCCAAGAACTTTAGCACCTGTTGATCTTCTGGGCGCAAGTGCGGCCTTTCTACAAGTATATTGCCAACTATATGCGAAAGGATAGAGCTATCTATCTGAGAATCAGAGATAGTACCTGGCATTGGAGGAATGCTGGTGCTCTCTTCCACTGATCCTGCCATCTCTTGCTGCTCTTCTACTTGTACAATATCTTGTTTGGGCTCCACTGGTGCTACTGAATTAGTAGGCTGGAAGACAGCTGCTCCCCTGCTACTGATATTGTTATTGTTAGTGTTGGCCTTTGGTAGATCATTTGCCTTGTGAAGTTCTGGCACTGGCTTTGAGCGCCTCCTCTTCCTGAAGAATACTATGGTGCCGATCCCTCCTGCCACTGCCGCAGCTGCTACTGCTATTGCTGCGATCATCACAGGTATTGGTATTTCTGGCTGTGCAGGTTTGTCATCTAGTGCTGTAAGAGCATCTTGCGCAGAGATTCTAGCTTCTGTATAATTGCCAATTGCAAATTCGCTGTTTGCCTGCTCGAGCATCTGCATAGTGACAGCATTATCTAAGCCGCCTCCCCCTGCAGCAGCACTATTTATCTGCGCCTCGGCATTGGCAAGTGCTTCTTGGGCAGCGGCATAATCCCTGCCTGTGGCAATAGCTGCGTCATTTGCTCGATCTGCGAATCTTTCAGCTTCTGTGAACCTCCTCTCCTCACGTGCATCTATCGCTCTCTGAAGCATATCCTTTGCGCTTGTCAGCACAATGCCTGGATGGTTGTTGTTTATCTGAACAATAGTACTGTCGGCTGCCGTGATGACAATGTTTGCCTGCTCTTCTGTGCCCAAAGCTCCTATTACGTAAACGAACCGTATGTTGCCAGGTTTGTATGTAAGGATTTGCTGATCACCTACAAGTACTATAGAGGGGTTTTCCCCTGGATCTGTCAATATGCTGTCTGGAGGCAGCTTGACTGAGAGGCTGATGGTGGAATTAAGGCTGAATATCCATTCCCTTCGGTCTTTGGACAAAAAATCCGAAGTGGTGTAACTTATCTTGAGGTTTGAAGCGTTTGCCCTATTGAGGACAATTTCATTTGGCATTTCTGCTCTGTTAAATTCGACCACATTGTCCTCATAGTCAACGACTATAAGGTCTCTAATGTCGTCTCCAAAAAGCTTGATCCTTATTTCTTCAGCAAGAGGATCCTCGATGCCGACGTTGTGTTCAACAAGAGCCTCGCCGTTTGCAAAGAGTGCAATAAAGAGTGACGAGGTTGAACTATGGCCTACCTCCACCGCCGGCTCCTCCTCCTGAGCAGATGCCGGAATTATGGCAATAATGACAATAAGAAGGAGCATCCCCGGAATGAAAAACCCAGCTCTATCTTTCCAAGGATATGCAGATATCATTAAAACGAGTTTACCAGGATTAAGAGGGAAGCTGGAAACGATATAAGTCTTCTGACCTGTCTAATTCCTCATCTCAGGATAAAATGTTCTAAAGTTTTTATCTTTATAGCCCTCAACCCACTTAAACTTAAGCTGTAGCGTTGAAGTGTATATTTTAGTCCAGTCAAGCTCTACGTAGTTGAGCCAAGCTTTCATGATCCGGGGGTCGATGTAGTTGCGAAGAGATGTACCAAGATTGTAGTCTCGGGTCTCCTGCTGAAGTATTAATAGCATCTGTAACCTTTCTATCCTTTCTTGTAGCCGCTTCTCCTGTAGTTCTGTCTTCCAATTCTTAGCTGCAATATCTGCCTTAAGCTTTGCTATTGCATCCTTCTTTTTGGTGATCGATTCTTCGAATTTTTCAAGTACTTTTCTAGCTGCAGGGTTCTTTGGATCGATTCCTTTTTTGTGGTTGCACGTAATTGCAGCTTCAAGGTTCGCCTTCTTGGCTGCATAGATTTTCTGTGCTTCTAGAGAGGTCTTGTCGACCTTTGCCTTTGACAGCTGCCACTGCACCACCCTTGTCGCAATACAGGTTCTGAACACCTTGGCGGTAAGCTCTGGCATTATCTGCTGTAAGAAGGCGTTTACTCTACGCGAATTGATACCGTCAAATATCGGGTCACTTGGCTTTTTGCCTTGCATAAATTTTTTCAGGTTCTTGTAAAGTGCCCTTGTATCTTCCGAATCTACTTCCAGCCTCTTTTGCCATGGGACGCTGTCCTTGCCCAAGAAATTGAATTCAATGATCTGCCTGCCGTTTACCTGCGGGAACTCGATATGCTCTACTCTAAGCGTACTTGCGCCAACTGTGTCAGCCTCTTCAGGGTCCTTTTCATCGCCAACTCTCATAGCAAGCTTTAGTATCAGATATGTAACAGTAGCTACCTTGCCATCTCCCTTCATCATCCTCTGTATCACTTCCCTATGCACTTTGTCCTCACGCTCGGCCAGCTTTTTTGCCTTGTCATATTTGGCTTTATCGTTTTCTTGGCGAAGCGCTGCCGAGTCGTGCAGCCACACATACTTGCGCTTACCAGTCAGGCCTTCTATCCAAGTAGCAAGCCATGTCGATGAATGATCGTGGATGATGGCCTTCCAGTCACCCTCCGGCACTGGCGCGTTTTCGCCCAAGTTTAGCGTAACATCCTGTGCCCTTACCCGTGGCTTCCACCGGCCTCTCATTGGGTGCTGCCCGCGGCCCATGAACAATCCTGGCGGCTCGACCAGCCAGTTTGCGATGTCTACTTCAATGTCATCAACCACTGCCTTACCATAAATGGCCTTGAGCCTCTCACGCTCCGACTTTTTGGCTTGGGAGATACTTTTCTTTTGCTCCTTTGAAAGGGTCTTGTATCTCTCCTTTTCCTGTTCTTTCATCTCTTTTTCTTCGTCTGCAAGCCTATAAGCCATCGAAAAATCTATGTCCTTTATCGTGATGTTGTTATAACTCCCAGGCAGGAGCTTTTGGAGGTCGCTCAGGAAATTTTGCTGAAACGTAGGATCTTGGACGTAATGTGTGTCCTTCTTCTTTGCCCACGCATAAACAATTTCTTCCTGATCTCTGTTAAGCGCCAGTTTTTCTCCCCTGATAGTGATTGTGATACCCCTTGGTTGATATTCAGGAGGGAAGGCAACGCCCCTATGCTCAAGTGTCTGCCACTTCGCACGTGCAGTAGCAGTAGTACTGACGGCTTCTTCCAATTTTATTTAAAGCCATCTACAACTACTCTTAAACTTTATCCCATTAGACCAGAGCCCTGTCACCCCAGATCTTCTCGCCTATTTTAGTTTTTTCACCTTCCACTATCCTATTCATTACTTCAATTGCGGCCGGCTTGTGCAAAAACTCGTTGTTGTTACCGCACCTATAGGAATAGGTGCAACGAGGACAGCCACTTTCGCTTACGCATGAGCATTCAGATAATATGCGGAGCGAGCGTCCAAAAGCAATGTCCAGTCTATCATATAATACCCTACTGGCTCCATTGCCACCGACGCTACCGTCATAGACAAATATTAATCCTGAAGAGCCAAGTGAAATGCCGCCTAGGTCCTGCGATGCACCACCTGTTATCATAGCGCTTCCCTCTATTATGACGTGCTCTGAAGCGTGAAAGCCACCCATTTCCACGTACTGCTCGTCTTTCACTTCTCGTAAGATGTATGATGGTCTGGGTGCTCTAAACACAAACCCTTTTGTAACAAATTCATATTCGAGTGGCTTGTCAAACATCACTTTTTTTCCTTGTGCTATCTCGTGACCGATTTCGATGTTGACGTAGCCGAGCACTCTCTTTTGGATGTTGAGTGTACAGTATGCTACTTCGACTCCTAAAACTACTTTCTTTTCGTATATTTCTAAAATAGAGGGCCAATCGTCGGTCAAGGCCTTAGTGTAATAAGGATAGTCGGATGGAATAGGTGAAAGCTCAGCATAGGGCTGGCTGTTTATCTCAAAATGGATCTCTTGTACTTTGTACCGTCGACCTCCAAGAAAGTATACCGCGTGTTGATGGAGCTCTTCTAGCGCCTGCGGTAATGCTCGATCGCCTACGATCTTACTGTTAAACTTGATGTCGACCCTGCTTCCTATGCCGCGAATGCTATATTCATCAAGCACCTTCAATGCGTCCTTCAGGTTAGGCACGAATCTATCTCTAACTACTTTGACGATGCCCTTTGAGACAAGCTTTTGAAGTACGCCCCAAATCTGCTTAGATTCTGATATCAACAAGGGTTTGTCGCAGGCCATCGCTAGTACTTGGTACTCTAGTACGAATGGATTTGACGGATCAGTGTATGCCAATTCAAGATCGTCCATATAGTCTGCTGGGTGCATCTTATAATACTGGCTTATTGGATCATTGCCAAGTGCGAGAAATGCATACCCCTGCTGGCCCCGCCTCGCTGCGCGCCCGACTCGCTGAAAAAGCCGGTTAATAGGTACGATATTGGAAATTATCGCGTCAACACTTCCAATGTCGATTCCCAATTCAAGTGTAGGCGTGGCGGATATTGCCATGAGCTGTCCCGCCTTGAACTCTTGTTCTATTTCTTTCCTGAGAGCTGATGTTAGGCCAGCACGATGCACTCTGATGTTAATTCCCTGCCGCGCTCCATAGAAGGCAATCAGCTCGGAGCTAAGATGCGAGCTGGCAAACACAATAGTCTTATGCTTTCTCTTTGTGGTCTGTCTAAGTAGATCTAGCATCAATGATCTGTAAGATCTAAGCGAAGGAAATATTATCGCAAGGTTTATCCTGCCCCGCCTGCCCCTACCGTTGATCACTTGCATTTGCCTACCAAAAAGCGTCTGGCAAAATTCAGCAGCATTTGGCAATGTAGCCGATGCAGCAACGATCTGGAGTCTGCTTCCTGTCAGCCTCTCAAGCCTTGCAATGATGTGGTGTACATTAGCTCCAAAGATGCCTGTGTATACGTGTGCCTCATCGGCTACTAGAAATTTGGCAGTCCTGACTATGCGTGAGAATTTTGTCTTATGCATCATGTGGTAGTGCAGCACGTCAAAATTGGTGATAATAACATCGGGTGGCGACTCTATTACGGCTCTGCGCTCCTTTTCCGATGTGTCGCCGTCTAGGACTGCTACCCTTAGACTAAGTGGCTTTGCCATCTCTTCTATCTTGGGCAATTGATCGCGTGATAGTGCCTTTGTTGGATAAACAAAAATTGCAGATACTGTACCTTCGCCACTGCGAAGTGAGCCAAAGCGCAATAGTTGTTTTGCTGCAACTTCTTGCAGCAGTGGGATGCAAAAAGCCTCCGTTTTACCTGATGCGGTGGGTGCAGTGATCACTACATCTTTTCCCTGAAGGACTTTCTTGATCGCTTCCTCTTGAAATTTGTAAAGGTAGTTGATCTTTTTTGCTTTCAAGACCTCTATTATGGCTTCGTCTACCGGCACATCATCAATTCGAGACCCAAGCTCCGGTGGAGGCTCCTCTATTGCCTGAAAGTCGACGATATAGTCCTGTTGGGAGCGCAGCGTCTGCTCAAGAAGTGGGTCACCAGTGGCTTTAGACACAGCCATGAGAGCATCTATTTCTGCCGAAGGCCGGATTATCTTTTCTTGCTGCATCAGGAGTTTGAGGTCGTCAGCATATGCAATTCCTGCGCCACTTTCAAAGCGGTCGAGAAACTCAAGATAAGCCTCGTCAGTACTGCCAGCCGTGGGCACTATTGCGCAAATATTGCATTTAGAACATCGAAATATCAGCCGCCCATCAAATATCTTGTCAACTCCAACTGAATGTAGAGAGCTGCACTTTGGGCAGCGATAGTTTGCCAAGCAGCAGGCGCATAAGCAGAAGCAAGATAATTGTTTTTCTGTATTTTCTGGAACCTGTGAGACAGTATCAAGGTAATGGTTGAAGTGATCTCCAATCCGTTACGCGATATATATCAGGATGCCAGTGTGAAAGACAGCAACTTGTATGTGCTTTGGTCATGAAATCGAAGAGGCAGAAGTAAAACAATACTAGAGAGGCTGAAAACTAGCTATAATAATGGCGTGATGATAGAAGCTGCCAGCTAGTTGTCCGGTCTTGGAAGCCGCTACTGGACTGAGGTGATAGAGGTATTGCGCGCAGTCATCCCAGTTTATGATAAGGTCAACAGGGTGATCTCGCTTGGTAAAGACGAGAAGTACAGGCTAAAAGGTATTAGAGGCCGCGTTAGGCCGGGCAATATCATACTTGATGCCGGCTCTGGCTACGGCAACATGTCACGTTTAGCACTTGCAGAAGCTCGCGGTGACGCAAAGGTTGTAATGTACGACCCGCTGCTCGAGATGCTTGCCAATGTCAAGAATTACTTGCTTGGTTCGCAGGTAGCGCTTTATTCCGGTGTTTTCGAGTACATGCCCTTCCGTGAGGGCATATTTGATGCTGTGCTCTGTGGCTATTCTCTTCGCGATGCAATACAGCTTCAACAGGCAATAGCGGAGATGCACAGGGTGCTCAAGACTGGCGGCCGGCTTGTAGTAATCGACCTTGGCAAGCCAGACAACCGTATATTAAGGGGAATGGTTTCTGTATATCTAAAATATTTTCTTGGAATATTCGCTTACTTGGCCGCCGGCAATTCAGGACTAAAATTCAAAACGCTTTATGGTACCTATGTACGTTTGCCCAAGAATTCAGAGCTTGAGTGCATGCTAAAAGAAAAATTTTCTCATGTTCAGTTTGATAGGGGCATGATGGGTGGCGCAGTCATCATAGCCGCATACAAGTAATAGTGTAGAGTCGCAATGAACCACGCTGTCGTACTCGTTGCAATTTGCTCTGCCATTGTTGGCATTTCATACGGCATGCATTCGCCCATAGTACCGGTATTTGCCAGAGAGCAGTTTGCAGCCGACTATTCGCAAGTAGGCCTAATCGGAACCGTTAACTTTCTTCCATATATGTTCGCTCCCTTCTTCGTAGGCATCTTGCTGGACAGGCTCAACAAGTCCTATGTTCTTCTCTCTGGCATACTACTTAATGTATTTTCAATTTTCATTCTTTCTAGTGTGCAATCAACACTAGAAGTAATGCTTTACAGGGCTCTCGCAGGAGTAGCTCATGCTCTGTTCTGGCCTTCTTCTGAGGTTCTGATATCTATCAATTCATCAGCTCCAGACAGGCGAGTCAAGAATATTTCTGTATTCATTGCAGCCTGGATTTTAGGCTTCATGGTTGGACCCATAATTGGGAAACTGATTCTAAACGCGTTTGACTATTATGCTCTGTTCCAGCTTGCTGCTGCCACTATGGCTGTAGGAATAGTGCCATCAGTACTTTTGCGTTCCTACGGCTGGCCGGCCGTCCAAAAAGATCTAGAGGTGATTCGAGCAAGCTCTGTCGAAGTAGCGAAGGAAATTGCCAATCATCCGAGGCTTGCTGGAGTGATACTTTACTATGCGATCACCTTTGGAGTAGTGCTTGCAGTATACCCGGCGTATATGAGTGACGCGTCACTTACAACTGAAGACATAGAGATCATGTTCTTCTTTTTTGGTATATCGCGTTTTGCTACTCTTATGCTGCTGCTTGTGACTAGGATATCTAGATACGGTGACCTTGCGCTTGCGCTGGCTGTTTCGGCAACGGCAGTAGGCATGATCATTTCTTTTTCATCGACATCAGTTCTATCCTTTGCAGTATCAATTGCTTTATTCGGGCTTTCGACCAGCATATTTTACCCTGTCTCCTTCAGTCTTGTGACAATGGACACACCTTCTGGGCATGTGGGTTCAAAACTGGGAGTCTATAATACCCTTTTTGGCGCGGGGTGGATGGCCGGGCCAATACTGGCTGGATTTGCCTCAGACGCATTTGGCTCAGGCAGCCCATATCTTGCATTCTTTATCATAGGGAGCACGTTAGCAGCGGCAATTACAATATTTAGAAAAGGCCGTAATCATTTTTAGGCATAAGGTGCTAGTTTGTATGTAATGCAAGGACAAAAGGATATTCTTGAAGATCAAGTGCCGGAGTACGGCCTTGAGGCGCTTGTAAGCATAATTGATGATAACAAGGCGCTGATTGCAGCGCTCAAGGAGGCAGGCGAGCACTTTTCTATATTCAAACAACGATTAGACGGCCATATGACCTAGATTATTGAAACCCTGCGGCCCTCTATCTTTATTCTTCCTTCGCAAAAGAGTCTTACAGCTTCGGGGTAAAGTTCATGTTCTTGCTCAAGTATTCTTGCTGACAGGCTCTCTTCATCATCCCCCTCAATTACTGGCACTGCCTTCTGAAGTATCACGGGTCCCGAGTCCATCCCTTCATCGACAAAGTGGACCGTGCAGCCGCTAACTTTTACACCGTAGTCAAGTGCCTGCTTCTGTGCATGGAGTCCGGGGAATGCAGGCAGGAGAGCAGGGTGGATGTTCATGATCCGCATCCCATACTGTCTTACAAACTCGGGGCTTATTATCCTCATAAAACCTGCAAGGCACACAAGCCCTGACTCAGGAGTGACGCCATGCTCGTGCAGTATGGTAACCACAATTTGGTCATAGTGCCAGCCCTTCAAGCCGTCAGATGGTATTACCTTGGTAGGTATCCTGTATTTTTCTGAAGCAATCTTAAGACCTGCGGTTCCTGGCTTATTGGAAATTACAATGCATGGCGTGGCATTTCCAATCCTGCCTGACTTTATTGCAGCCAAAATTGCATCCATGTTGCTCCCCCTGCCAGAGATTAGCATTGCAAGGTTGATCAAGTGTCGTTTATGACTTGTCTCCAGCCCATTCTTAAACATCGCTAGTCAGTTCTTCTCACTATGTACCCAGTGGGATTTTTAACATCTCGTGGTGGAGATCCTGAAACTAGATCTAAAGGAATTGTGTAATATTTCGGGTTCAAAATCCTATATCAATGAAAGTACCTGACTTGCTAAGCATAATGAATTATTTCAGGCCACAAGCTACTTTTAGCCATTCTTATAGTACCTAAATCTTAAAATACTCATGTCCTCTAAGCATGACGGCTCTAATGAAGGCGAAAGTTAGTCTTGGCCAGTCCGGCATAATGATACACCACAGAGATGATACTGCAATCGCGCTTGACCCTTCGCGCCCTGCCAATTGCCATGTTACTTTCGTATCTCACGCTCACGTTGACCACCTTCACAAGCCTGGTATAGAAAAAAAGAATAAGAGTCAGGTGCTAGCATCAAAAGAGACTGCTCTAATTGCACAGGCGAGGGGCTACAAAATTGGTAACCCCGCTGAACAGCATGATGGCTTTAGGCTTGTAGACACAGGGCACATCTTGGGATCGCGCGGCCTTTTGATAGGCGAGGACATCTACTACACAGGAGATATGTCAATGAGAGAGCGCGCGTTCATGAAGCCAGCGAAGGTACCCCATGCTAAGACGTTAATAATTGAGTCGACCTTTGGCCGGCCCCAGTATGTCTTTCCGCCAATATCTGAAGTAACACACAAGACAAATAAAATAATTTCTGAAATGTACGACCTTGGTATACCTGTAATATTGATGGGATATACGCTGGGTAAGGCCCAACTTTTGACAAAGCTGTTCGGCCATTGGGACCCAATAATACATGACTCTGTTGCCAAGATAAACTCAGTTTACTCTGAACTTGGAGTAAAACTGGAAAGTGTTATGACTCACTCACAGGCGGAGGAGCGGGGTCTTCTGGCAAAGAACCGACCTTGGGTGATGGTTGCCCCTCTTATGTCTTCCAAGTGCGCCTTTTTAAAGGACATGAAGAACACATACGGCGCACTGACCATCGGGTTCACTGGGTGGGCAATAGGTAGTCGCTACAGGTACATGATGGGCCTTGACTATGTCATGCCGCTTTCTGATCATTGCGATTACAATGAACTGGTAGCGGCAGTTAAGCAGTGTAGACCCGAAAAAGTCTATACTTTTCATGGGTTTGCCAAAGAATTTGCTGAAGCGTTATTGCAAATAGGGTTTGACGCCGAGGCTGTAGGACATGGCAAGAATGGAAAAGAGAAAAAAATGCTCTCGCTTGACTCATTTCTGTAGAGTTCATTAGTTATTCTTTTTGAGCACACCGCAGCATAAACATAAACAAATCAATTTCGTAAGAAATAATTCAAAAGAGCATATAATATATGCACGCATATTGACTCATGAAAGAAGAAAGCAAGAATATTGACAACTCCTCACGACCTAAAAGAAAACAACAACCATCATCATAATATCACTTCCTGTCCTTATCCCTGAAATAGGGAATAACCTTAGATCCAAAGATCTCGATATTCTTAAAGTAACCTTCTCCCCAGAATCTGATGATAAAGTGATTTGTTCCCGCTTTGATAAAACGCTCTAGCATTGCAATGACATCGTCAGGTTTGCCGACACCAATTGCACTGCGGGCTACTCTGTCAGGTATCTTCAGGGCGGCGCGCTTCATCTGCTCCATTAGCTCCGGTTTGTTCATCGCATATTCAGTGAAGTATCTGCGGAAGTCAAAGTCAGAATCCTGCAGTATGTCATGCACCTTGAGGAGTTCGGGTTTGTATAGGCTCACCTTGACTGCATTTTTCATCTTGTTCCATGCTTCCTCGCCATCATCTGAGAAGTAAACATCAACATCATTTGCGAATTGAAAATTGGTTAGGTCGCGGTCACGCTTCTTTGCATGATCCCTAATAACGTTGGCATGATAGCTGAACAGCTCTGGTGTGTATCCAATTGGGATCCAGCCGTCGCCATATTCGGCACATAGCTGTAGTGTCTTTGGAGCTCCAGCTGCAATGTAAACTGGCGGCCTTGGCTTTCTTATGCTCTTTGCCTGGAGACATGCGTTTATCAGTTTGTAGTATTCGCCATTGTAGTTTACGCGGTGTTCCGGATCAGAGTCAAATAGGAGTTCAATGACTTCAAGCTGCTCCTTGAATTTTGTGACAGGCTTACTGAACTCGATTCCAAAATCAACGACGTTTTGGGCCTCACCAGCTCCGATACCAAGGATACCCCTTCCTTGCGTTATCCTGTCAAGTGTGATGGTGGAAAGCGCAATGGCAGAAGGGTGCCTGCGGATTGCATCTGTAACACATGTCCCAAGCTCAACATTCCGGGTGACTGCGCCAAGTGCAGCAAGCAAGAGCCAAGCATCGTTGACTACTGCATTCTTCCACTGAGGCACATTGGAGTGATCCATGGCCCAGATAGAGTCATAGCCTAATCTGTCTGCCATCTGTGCAGCGGTAATGATCTGCTGTTCATCTAGTCCTAGGCGAGCAACATTGAGCCCCTGCGTAAACCCAAATTTTATCTTCAATTCACAAATCCTCCTTAACCAATAAGAGAAGATACCTTCTATTCATTTTAAAGTAAAATCAATGGAAGGATGTATTTTAAGTCTTTGAATGCTGGAAAGCAAAGTTTTCAATAGAATTTGCCATAGCTTTGTCAATATAATATATTCAAAGTGTCAATACTGCTTGAATCACTATGTAAAATCGCAACTGTAGTAGAGCACACAGCAGAAATGCTAGGGAGCAAAGATAGCGTTGATGACCAGTTCATGGAGATGATAGACGATCTTGTAGTGATGTCTGAGAAGGACTCTGAGCTGGCAGAAGGGCTGAAATGGATAGACCTCCAATCGCAAAGGAACGGTTTGACATTTTACGAGATGGCAATGATAATACTTAGAAAGCACATGGTTGAGAGGAGGGCCAAAGAGTGGCTGAGGGAAAAGATCAGCTAATAGTAATAGTAGAACACCCTACCTCCAACAATAGCATTAATGCCTTCATCCCGATTATACTATGGTCTCTGATGGCTACAGTAAATCATTAATAATTTAACGGCTTCTTCGCCAGTTGTTTCCGCCAGATCCTATATTGTTGGGGTCTTGCTCTTCTTACTGGTCAGCCGTGGGGCGGTGGCTATATAGCCACTACTGCTCTTACTTGCTCCTGCTTGAAATGGGAGTATACTCGCATCCCATCGGGCCGCAGTACTTGCCTACGTAGACTGCCTTTGGGCGATAGAGTGCAGGCTTGGGTGCAGCTTCGGCAAACTTTTCCTCAATGATATGGGCCGACCAACCTGCTATCCTTGATGTTGCAAAGATAGGTGTGTTAAGATCTATGGGGATCTCCATGCTATAGTACACTGAGGCACTGTAAAGATCAACATTTGGATATATTCCCTGGTGCTTATTTTCGAGCATCCACTTCTTTGTAGCTTCCTCGATGCGTCTGGTGATCTCATACCAGTTGTTGTTCTTTTCACGGCATATTCGAGCCGACAGCCTTGCAAGAATGTCAGCCCGCGGGTCAGTCGTCCTGTAGACGGCGTGACCCATGCCCATGATCCTGCCGCCCGATTGGAGGCGGTTTGCAACCCACCTGTAGGCATTGGCAGGATCGCCTATTTCAAGCAGCATTTTCATCACTTGCACGTTTGCGCCCCCATGCAGCTCGCCAGAAAGTGCGCCTATCGCACCACCGATACTGGCATACATATGCGCCCTAGTTGATGCTATCTCGCGTGCAGCAAATGTAGAGGCGTTAAAGCTATGCTCTGCATGCAAAATGAGGCAAATGTCCATTACCTTTGCCTCTTCAGGAGAGGGTTCGATTCCTCTTAGCATATATAGAAAGTTAGCAGCGTGCGATACTTTCTCAAGGGGATCAAGCACATGATGGCCGCTTCTAATCCGGTTCCAGGCGGACACAATAGCAGGTATTTTAGCAATCAGCGTTATTGCGCGCCTTATGTGAGCCTCCTTGGAGGCGTCTTCAATGTTGAGATCATAATCTGCTAGCTCTGCCACACAAGACTGAAGGATGTCCATAGGCTGCGCTCGTTTAGGCCTGTTTCTTAAGTTCTTTATGACCGGCTCTGGTATCCCACGAGCTTCTATTAGCCTGCGATTGAAATCCTTTAGCTGATCTGTAGTTGGCAGCTCGCCAAAAAGGAGCAGGTAAGCACTCTCCTCATAAGTTGAATGGTTGACAAGGTCAAGAATGTCGTAGCCTCGGTAGATGAGCTTGCCATTCTCACCATCAATTGAGCATATCTTGGTGTCTGCAACCTCAATGTTGCGAAGACCAATATTCCGTGCATCCATTTACTGTAACAGTGTTAATTTTGCTCAGTTTCTATATTAAAGTAATGTTATTGTTGGCAAGTTATCACCTCACGGAATCTAATATTCTAACGCAATCATACATCAAATAGAGCCATGGTGTATACATCTTGATTGATTTATAGCTTCAGTTTCGTTATTGATTTGGTGCTTTTTACGCCGAACACTAGCTTGTCCAGTTTAAGCACCTTAGCTACTCAATCCAGAAGAATCCTGCCTCTCTGTCTGTATCTTCCATTATTGTAAGGGCGTTTATGATGCTCACTCCAATCCTAGCGTGACGAGGGTTAGCGCCTCGTGGGAGGAAGAATGGGTAAAGATAATCATTATTTGCGCATTGACGATGAAACTTATCATACACAAGAGAGTCAAAGGAAGGCGGGACGATGATTTCTTAAGATACTCGATGTAATGTGCCAGCGGTACAGAAAATAATACTAGAATTGTCAAGTATCTTGTGACTACGGATCATCCGAGGACAATGGACTTGCGATGGATAGTGCTAGACAAGAACAGCTCGCAATCCCGGAGATAACTTAAATGTATTCTTCCTCCATGTAGCACTTTCAAAGGGCATTAGTTACTTATTATACAGCTCAAGCCAACCAAGTGCTGCTGCACTTGACCAAGGGAATAACTTACCGTGATGCAGGCGTCGATATAGGTAGCATACACAGGGGGCAAAAATCGATAGGCGAGATAATATCCGTGACTCACAAGATGCTTGCAGTTGGTAAAGTGACTTCTGGTTTTGGACACTACGCTGGACTTGTTAAGTTAGCCGATCAAACTGTTGCACTCCATGCTGACGGTGTCGGGACAAAAGTGATTGTTGCGCAGATGATGAACAAATTCAACACAGTCGGCATAGACTGTGTAGCTATGAACGTAAATGATGTAATTTGCGTTGGCGCACAACCCGTTGCATTTATCGATTACATTGCACTGCGCCATCCAAATGAATGGCTCTTGCAGGAGATAGCTAAAGGTCTAGTGAAGGGTGCTCAGCAGAGCAAGATGGCTATAGTCGGCGGCGAGACCGCTGTATTGCAAGATATAATAGCAGGAGATAGCGAGAATGCCTTCGACCTAGCAGGAATGGTAATGGGGGTGGTTAGGGGCAAGCCAATTCTTGGGGGCATGATCAAGCCGGGCAACATTATTTTGGGAGTTGAAAGCAGTGGGCTCCACTCTAATGGCTACACACTTGCTCGTAAAGTTTTGCTTTCAAAATATTCAATAGACGATAATGCCGATCATCTTGTGCAGACAGTGGGCGAAGAGCTGTTGATCCCAACTAGAATTTACGTAAGGCCTGTAATTGAGATTTTGAAGAAAAGAATAAGGATGCATGGCCTTGCAAATATTACTGGGGGCGGATTTACAAAACTGCCTCGCCTAAACTCCCAAGTGAGATATGTCTTTGATAATCTTCCAGCACTCACAGGTATATTCAAGCAGATACAAGTTGACGGTAATATTGAGAGCAAGGAAATGTACCGCACATTTAACATGGGGGTAGGTTTTTGCGTAGTTGCTTCAAAGGCAAGTACCGATGACATTATTAGTGTTTTTGAAAAGCATAAGATGCACTGTGAAGCTGTGGGCAAGATAGAGAAAGGTAGGGGCGAGGTTACTGTTAGAATAGATGGTAGAAAGGAAACACTATAAACAAAAATTAATATTCGTTCCTTGATGATTGTCCAGAATTGCTTTCATCAGCAGCGGAAGAGACAAACGACAACATTGACTACTATCGGCAGGCCTGTAAGTCCATTGCAGAGCAGATAGAGAGTAGTAGTAATAATCCATTGTCAATAAAGCAGGTTTTCAAAGTTGTCAGGAAGGTGGCATCTGAATATCATCTAGATACGATACCGAGGAACGAGCACATTATTCACTATTTGCGCGATGATCGTTACCGCCGGTTGCTTATGGTCAAGCCGGCCAAGACGGCGTCAGGCGTTGCAGTGATTGCAGTTATGCCCAAGCCATACGGATGTCCACACGGTAGATGCATCTATTGTCCTGGTGGCATAGAATTCAACACGCCGCTTAGTTATACGGGCACCGAGCCAGCAACAAAGGTCGCTCAAAGGTTTAGCTACGATCCTTACCAACAGGTGCGTTCAAAAATAGAACAGCTACGATCACGAGGACATGACACCGGCAAGACAGAGGTCGTGATTGTAGGCGGCACCTTCCCATTCATGCCCGCAGATTACCAGAGGGAGTTTGCCAAGTCCTGCTATGATGCCCTAAATGGCAAGAAATCATTCACTCTAGAGCAAGCGGTAGCTACCAACGAGACTGCCGATAACCGATGTGTAGGGTTCACTGTCGAAACTAAGCCGGACTATTGCAAGGAATCACACATTGATCTTATGCTAGAGCTTGGAGTAACAAGGATAGAAATTGGCATTCAGTCTCTTAACAATAACGTATACAGATTGGTGAACAGAGGGCACACGCTTGATGATGTTGTCTATGCATTCAAGATCGCTCGGGACGCAGGATACAAGATAGTCGCTCATATGATGCCAGGATTGCCCGGAAGCTCGTCTAAAAAAGATATTGAAGATTTCAGGCGGTTGTTTGAAGATGATGCTTTCAAGCCTGACATGCTAAAGATTTACCCGACACTTGTGCTAGAGGACACTGGCCTATTCAATATGCATAGGAGCGGCAAGTATCAGGCATACTCTGAAGACGAGCTGGTAAACGTAATCGTAGAGGCTAAAAAGGTAGTACCAGAATGGGTGCGCATAATGCGGATCCAGCGCGAAATTGAGTCAGAGGACATAATCGCTGGGCCTAAGAGCGGCAACTTCAGGCAGATAGTCTTTAAAAAGTTGAGACAACAGGGCTACAGATGCAAATGCATCAGGTGCAGGGAAACAGGCCTGCAGAGAAGGTACCCTTCAGAAGATGAGGTAATATTAAGAAGAACAGATTACTCTGCTTCTGGAGGAAGTGAGATATTCCTTTCGCATGAAACTAAAGCTGGGGATACAATACTTGGATTCTTGAGGCTGAGAAAGGTGGCAAGACCGCACAGGTCTGAGCTTGATTGCAGCGCAGTGGTACGCGAGCTCCATATCTACGGACAGGCGATCAGCATTGGTAGAAGTGACAGAGGAGACAGCTACCAGCATAGGGGACTTGGCATTAAACTACTCAAGGAGGCTGAGCGCATCTCAAAAGATGAGTTAGAAGTTGACAAGATCGCAATCATTAGCGCCGTTGGCACAAGGCAATATTACAAAAAGTTTGGCTACCAGCAGGACGGTCCATATGTTTCAAAGGAGTTGTAATAAAAGTGGAAGAGCAGATCGTGATCGGTAAGGGAACCTGGATAGATAAAGTTGCAGACACCTTAATCAAAAGGGAGAAAAAGCTTGGCCGCAACTTGGGTCTAATAAGGGTTGAGAGTGGCCTTGGTGCGTCAGGCATTCCTCACATCGGGAGCATGGCCGACGCCGTGAGAGCTTTCGGCATTGCTCTTGCCCTTCAGAATTTTGGCTTCAAGTCTGAACTGATCGCTTATTCAGACGACATGGATGGTCTTCGTAGAATACCCCAAGGTTTGCCACATTGGCTGCAGGATCACATTGCAAGACCGGTCTCTGCTATCCCTGATCCATTTGGCAGCTGCCACTCCTCCTATGGTATGCACATGAGCAGTCTCCTCTTGGACGGTCTTGACAAAGCAGGGATAAAGTATCGCTTTCAGAGCGGGAGCGAAGCGTACAAGCAAGGAATTTTGGCCAAGCAAATTGATACAATATTGAAGAACAAAAGCAAGATTGGGCGAAAAATAGCCGAGTTCGTAGGTCAGGACAAGTATACTGAGGTGTTACCTTACTTTCCGATATGTAGCAATTGCGGTAGGCTCTATACTGCGGTAGCACAGGAGTACCTGCCAAATGATAGGAGAGTTGCTTACATATGCCGAGGGAGTAGAATAGGCAAAGAGGAAATCAAGGGCTGTGGCAACAAGGGTGAGGCGGACATAACCAGGGGAGAGGGTAAGCTTGCATGGAAAGTTGAATTTGCAGCAAGGTGGCAGGCTCAAGACATACGCTTTGAGGCGTACGGGAAGGACATCATGGACTCTGTCAGGATAAACGATTGGATTGCAGATGAAATACTTGTTTACCCTCATCCACTTCATGTTAAGTACGAGATGTTCTTAGACAAGGCAGGCAAGAAGATAAGCAAATCGTCGGGCAATGTACTGACGCCTCAAATGTGGCTGCGGTACGGCACGCCTGAATCGATACTACTATTGCTATTTAAGCGCATTGCGGGCACTCGCCACATTGGGCTAGATGACGTGCCCGCTCTTATGGACGAATACGACTATTATGAAGACGTTTACTTTGGGAAAATAAGTGAGGGCAACCTGGCCAAGCTTACCAAGATTAAGGGAATATATGAATACATCAACAAGCTCAATCCACCCAAACAACCCGACACACACATCCCATATCGCTTTATAGCACAGCAGGCGTCAATATTTCCTCCCGACGATGACGACCGCGATGAAAAGGTATTCAACCGCCTCCTCAAGTATGGTATGGTAAGGGAAAAAAAGAATGAAAGGATCATGCATAAGATCAGGTTGGCATCCAACTGGGGAGACGACGACAACATGGCAAAGGATGAAAAGTTTGAAATACGGCTTTCGGATCTGCATAGGAAAGCAGTGCAAGAACTGATCGAAGCGATCAGACCATATACAGGCTTGCCCGATTCTCCAGATAATGCCAAGAACCTTCAATCTAGTGTATTTTCTATTGCACGGACTAACGGGATTGAGCCAAAAGAGTTCTTTGCTTTATTGTATAGAATGTTCCTAAATACCGATAGAGGGCCTAGGATAGGTAATTATTTGCTCGACCTAGGAATAGACAGAGCAACAAGTCTACTTAACAGATACCTCGATGGCTGATCAGATTTATCAAGGGCTACTACTTATTTTCTCTTTTTTTGAGGTTTATCTATTAGCCAAGGCCTTTTTCGGCAATTTTTTGATTGGATCGAACATCAAAAGAATCAGATACATGTGCATAAATCCAGTTAAAACCTGTCTGGTCTAATTCCAATTTATCCGTCTCATCTCAGTAAAGAAATCCTCCTCCTCCTCCTCTCCTACTAGGATTGCCTATTCTATTCATAAACTATCTTTGCACTGCTGGACAGATACTATGCACATACATAAGCTCAATAGCAAAAGAACAAGTATAAGCAACTAAAAAAAAGAAAAAGAAGGAGAGTTTATACAATTCCCTTATTTTTGTTCATGAGCTAGTATTGGCCTAGGCCTCTTCATCATCGGCTCCATCTTCAGCAGCCTCAGCATCTTCGTCGTCATCATCATCTTCCTCTTCAGCATCAGCAGCTTCAACATCTTCTTCAGCGACTGCTAGTGTGGCGTTGCTTATAGTATTCTGAGTCTCTGCTGGTAAAACTTGAGCAGTTACAGCATAATTTGCAACAAATGGCGTTCCGTCTAGTGTGTGAAGCCAC
>DASUUV010000054.1:0-17966 GCA_036373895.1 Nitrososphaera sp.
GTATTTTCCAATTCGAGAGGGATAAGTGAGCCTTTCCGCTCTTACTTTTCTTGTTCATATGATGACAATAGTGATAATACCACTTTTGTATCAGAATGATAAAGAAAAGTTCCTTATAGGCACCACGCAATGCGTGAGTAATTTATAGCCATTTCGTTCTGATTAAATGTCATCAAAAAAGAGAGAGATGTATATGCACCAAATATGAACAATGTGAGATAGTATTATTCAATATAAATGGCTGGTTTAAAAGGTCTTGCAGACTTTGCCCTTGATTTTGGGTCATATTTTGTGGGGTCTTCTTCGGAATAGACGATTATCTCTGCTTTGTTGATCTCATCTGACAGTAATGATTGAGCATCCTGTATTGTGGTTACCTCATTAAACCCTGTCAGCTTGAGCCGTCGGTTCCTTGCGTCAAGAGGCGCCGACAGAATGTCTTCTATCATTTTTTGCACCATCTTAGGCTCACTCTTGGCTTTTGCAGTTTCCGGGTTTGCAATCAGCTGCTTCATTATTTGGCCAAAGTTGATCCTGCCTTCCAGTATATTTGCAAGTATTGCATTGTACACTTGTACCTTCCAGGCAGCTGAAGCATAGATTACAATCTTAGTAGGTGTTATCTTAGTGACCCTGACTATGTTTTGGACATCTTCAAGCAGGCTAGCGATGAGGAACTCAGATTCTTCTGCTACTATGTCTATATTTTCTTCCTCCACCACGGGCCACCCTACTGTGGTTATTGATTGCCCATTGCCCATGAGTTCCCACACTTCCTCTGCTGTAAATGGCGCAAATGGCGCAAGCATCCTCACTTGAAGGTTGAGGAACTCAGTAAGCATTCCAGTTATATTTTCGCGTTTCTTAGCAGCAGCTCGTTTCAGATACCATTGCAAGTCTCGGTCTAGTGAATATAAAGTATAGTATATCGCTTCTCTTATCCTTAATCTGTCCATTGATGCTGATGTCTCTGCTATCGTGCGGTGGAGCCGGCTGACAAGCCACTTATCTTCCAACATCAGTAGCTCTTGTTGTTGTTGTTGTTGCTGCTGCTGCTGATCATGATCCTGGTCTTGCCCAATCGCTTGATGGGGTCTGCTTCTACACTTCTCAGCCATTTCAAAAATGCCCAGAAGTTTCAACCTAATTCCTCGAACAGTATCAAAGGAAAAGTCAGCGTCTTGAAGTATTTCAGCTGAGACCAATATTGCAAGCCTAATTGTGTCTGCTCCATATTGTCTGATCGCAGCTCGAAGAGGGATGATATTGCCAAGCGACTTGCTCATCTTCTTGCCCTCCATCAGAACTGAGCCGTTGACCACTATTTGCCGTGGCCAGTTTTTCTTATCAAAAATAGCTACGTGGTTGAAGATAAAGAACGTAAGGTGATTTGGAACAAGGTCACGCCCTGAGTGACGGGAGTCTACAGGATAAAAGTAGGTGAATTCGTTTCTTATCTGTTCTACGGTATGTGCAGCCAACTTGCACTCTTTGGCAACTTGATCTGCGCTACCACGCCCAAGCAAGACATAGTCAAAGAATACATCAGTGATGTTGTCGTTGTCATTGCTTATAGCTTTGCTGTTGACATATTTTGCAATAACATAGTACGCCATGTAAATGACCGAATCTGATAAGCTCTCAACTATCCACTCCTTGTCCCAAGGCAATTTTGTTCCAAGACCTGATTTCCTTGCGCAGGCCCTCTCGCGCAACCAGTCAATCACATAATCAAATTCCTGCCTGATGTCCTGAGGCAAGATATCCATATTGTTTAGGCACCTGTGTGCG
This sequence comes from Nitrososphaera sp., assembly GCA_036373895.1. Lineage (GTDB taxonomy): Archaea > Thermoproteota > Nitrososphaeria > Nitrososphaerales > Nitrososphaeraceae > Nitrososphaera. The sequence goes on from DASUUV010000054.1 coordinate 1,792, forward strand.
AGCTCCTTCCATTCTCTGTCTCTGTAGTTTAGGAACCACTGATCACTCAGCAATTTGACCACGCATTTAGCTCCACACCTGCACTTTACTGGCTTGTTGACAAGCTCATATGTTGTTTCTGCCCAACCTGACTGCAAGAGATCCTGCTTGATCTCGTTCTTTGCTACAACAACTGCCATGCCCGCATACCTGCCGGTATTTTGCATCATTGTACCTTTGTAGAATTCATGGGAGTAAAGATTGCTTGTAGCTTTCTCCAGTCGCTTGTCATCATTATTGTTATTATTATTATTCTGGCTAAAATCGACTGCCTGCTCGATTGCTTCAGCAGCTGGGATGGCACTAACATACGCTTCAGACTCGATTATTTTGATCGGGCGAACGTTGTCTTCGTCAACTGAAATATGAAATATTTGTTGAAGTTTTTTGTCTGATTTTAGAGCTTCAAGGGCCTGGTAGTCATATGGTGCGTGTGCTGGCACTGACATTACAATTCCGGTGCCGCTATCAGCTTCAACAAAAGTCGCAGGATATATCGGTACAGAAGTGTTATTGAGAGGGTTGGTAGCATTCCATCCGATCATTTCGCTGCCCTTGACTGTTTTTATGATCTCGACCTTGTGGTTAAGAAACTCTAGCTTTCTTGCTGCTTCCTTGCTGGTTATCCACCTTTGGCTATCAACTTGAGCTTGCACATAGTCAACCTCGGGGTTGACCCATATGTTAGTCACTCCAAAGAGTGTCTCTGGCCTGAGCGTAGCGGCTGGCAGGATAACAAGATCGCCGTCACCACCACTACCAGACTTAAACTTGATTACAGTGTATTCATTGAAATCTGGCTCTACGTCCCCTATCGTATCGTGCTGGCTAACAGGATTCTGGTCACGTGGACACCATCCAACTGGGTGGGAACCCTGCACTATCAATCCCTTTTTTTGAAGAGTCCTGAACTGCCACGAGATGAACTTTGAATATACCCTGTCAATGGTGGTAAATTCGCGCCTCCAGTCAATAGAGTAACCCATCTCCTTCATACCTCTCTTGATCTCGTGATGGAAGTAGCTTGCTATCTTGACTGGCTCGACAAATGTTGCTATGACATCGTCTGATAGCTTGTAAATCGTGTGAAACGTTTCCATCAGCTCAGCGTCACTGGCGGCAACCCTTCGCGACATGCCAAGGATTGGGGTGCCGGTGTAGTGGAAGCCCATAGGGAAAAGCACGTTGTAGCCCTTCATCCTCATATAGCGAGCATGAGTGTCAGCAAGCGTGTACGTCCGACCGTGGCCAATATGCTGGGGCGAGTTTGGATAAGGATATGCGACTGTCACAAAGTATTTTTCTCTGCTGCTGTCGGGATCTGATTCAAAGATCCTTTGCTTCTCCCACCTCTCGATCCACTTGCTCTCTATCGAATTCCAGTCTATACGTGCACTCAAAGTTACCTTGCTACCTCTTCAGCCAATAGCAGCGCTTCCTTTATCCTGTCTTTTGATTTGCCTCCGCCCTGCCCAAAGCGATTGTCCCCACCACCGGATCCACCTAGCTTGCTGGATACCTGCTTTGCAATTGCACTGGCCTTGACCTTCTTGCATGCAGCTTCCCCCGCGAATACTATAACTCTGATGCCTTGACCCTTTGAAAGAAGGGCAAGATAGACTAAGTGTTTGTCAAGCTCGATTGCCTTTTCTCCAATGGCAATATGGTAGTCGTCATCTAGCTCTTCGTCATATGTGGTATACAAGTGTATGCCCGAATCAAGCTTTTTGGCTTGCTCTGAAATGCTCTTTGCAATGGGCACTGAGACGACCCTTAGCATAGCTCGTAGCTTTTTCTTTGCAGCTTCTGCATCTTGCATCGCCTTGTCAAAGGATTCGATAACTTTTTCTCTGCTTGAGCCTAGCGTCTGTGCTATGGATCCAAGCTGGCTATCTAGCTGCTGCATATAGCTGACAGCCGCCTCGCCGGCGACAAACTCTAGCCTGACGACGCCGTCTTGGATTCGCTCGGACTTAACTATCTTGACGAGCCCGATTTCGCCTGTGCTTTTTACGTGCGTTCCGCCACAGGCTTCAATATCCCATCCATTGATATTGACTATTCTAACGTTGCTTGTAGGAACGATGCCGCCCTGATAGATGCGAAAGGAGAACTGCTGCTCGGCATCTCCACGATCATATGTCTTGATTATGACTGGATGATTTTCTCGGATTACCCAGTTTGTCATACGTTCGATCTTTTTCACTTCTTCTCTTGTAAGTGCCGAATGGTGCGTGATATCAAGCCTGCCGTATCCTTCTTCCTTGAATGCAGAGTTCTGCCATACCCAGGAGCCAAGCGCATTTCTAGAAGCAGAGTTGAGGACGTGGGTTGCTGTATGGTGCTTGGTGATAAGATCGCGCCGCCTGGCACTTACTGTTCCATGTACAGTTTGCTCCTTTGCAGGTATCCTACCTCCCCCTCCTCCTCCTTCAATCTTGTGCACTACTACATCAGACTGCTTTGTAACTTCTACAACCTTGATATCTTCAATTTGTCCAGTATCTGGCTCCTGTCCTCCTCCCCTTGGGTAAAACGCAGTCTGGTCCAAAATGATATACTTGCCTTCGACTACCTTGAGCACCTTTGCATGAAAATGGCGGATCGATTCGTCTTGATAGTAGAGTAATTTTGTCGGTGGAAGATCTTCCAGTCCGGGTATTGCTTTTGAAGCCTGGCTTGATACCTGGCTTGTATGCAATTCTGCAAGCTCTGTATAAAATGTTGAAGGCACATTTTGTATAATTCCTTGCTCCATCAAAAAGTCTGGAGTTACGCCATCTGACTCATAGAGCCTAATAAGGTCGTCAACATTCAGCTCCTTAGCCTTTTTGCTCGATTGGAGTGACATCGCTACAGAGTTCATGCGCTCACGTGAACTGGAGTACCTGCCTGCTTCAAGTTGCAATATTGTCTTGACATCTTTCCTATGATCTTCAAGTTCTGGATACATCTGACTAAGATAGTCGATATGCAATTCGGCTATGTCTTCAACTCTGATGATGTTTTTCCAGCCAAGCCTTTCGAGTATGGAAAGTGCCCTCCGAAGGATCACCCTTAGATTGTAACCTCCGCCTACGTTTGAGGGAAGCGCCCCATCTGAAATCGCAAATACGAGGGTCCTTATGTGATCGGAAATCGTGTATATCGCTTCATAGGGCGCAACAAAAGCGCTCAGTTGTTCCTCAGAAATTTTCATCTCTTTTGCGATTACCAACTTCAAATCTCGTATACTGCTACTACTGCTACCGCCGGTCTTATCATCAAGCTTTAATGAGATTGATTCAAAATACTTAGTCAGGACTTCGTGATCAGTGTCAGTTCCGGTCATGTCCACTAGCTTGCCAACTACAGGTCCGAAACAGCAGTCGTAGCTTGTAGGTGTACCCATCGTTATCCATGAAAAGCGCTCAAGACCTGCGCCCATGTCTATTATCTTATTTGGCATGACGCGGTAGTCGTTCTCATTTCCTTCAAATTCAGTAAATACTGCATTACCAAGCTCAAGGCCGCGTACGAAATATTCTAATGAGTATCCAAAGGCCCCAGCGCCCATCCATACATCTTCGACAAAGGTTATATCCTCTGCTTTGATGCCAAGTCCCTTCGTCAGCATGCCAAAGTCAAGATCTATGCATTTGTCTTTCCAGTAGCCACCTGGCGCGTCGGCATTACATGTCTGGCCTATCATGCAAAAACCGGTATAGTGCCTACCGCTCAGTCCTACATTTTCAATGTCATTGAATCTGAGGCACATCTGCGGAACTACAAGTGGGTTTGCCGGTAATTCAAAAACTACTTGATTGCCGACGACTCGCTGAAAGTCAACGATTGACGCTATTGTGAAATATAGGTCTTCTCTCCAGCGACATACAACAGGGTAGCGCCTTATTATGTTATGGTCATTTGCGCGGAAGAACTTCTCAGTCTCCTTCCATGCGTTGACATAGTCTAGACGTTTGTTTGTCGGCGGCTTTCCGATAAAACCGTAATTTTCATGATCCGGGCAGAAATCTCTTGCAATATCAAGCGTCCAGAAGAATTTTTCGCACTTGGAGCACTTTTTTCGCATAAAGCCCATATTGTCAAAAAGTGATACTTTGTAGTACCTGTCAGGATTAGATGAAAATAGCGCGGCCAGTTCCTTCTTTCCCAATGGCTGTTATCGTGTGTTAGACATCAAAATATACGTATTAATGCTTTCGTTGAAAAGAGAAAGAAGTAAAGGAAGAAAGAAGGAGACACAGAGCTTAGGACTTGAGTGAATTTTCGATGAACTTTAGGTATGTCTCTTTTGGTGCTGCACCTATAGTTCTCGCTATTTCCTTACCACCTTTGAACAGCAAAAGTGAAGGAATCGACTGGACGTTGTACCTCATTGCAATTTCCTGATTCTCATCAACGTTTAGCTTGGTCACTTTAACTTTGTCTGCCATAATTTTGGCAACCTGCTCCACTGCAGGCCCCACCATCCTGCATGGGCCGCACCATTCTGCCCAAAAGTCTACTAGCACAGGTACATCTGCCTTGAGCACTTCAGCATCCCATCGTTGAGTGGTGACATGGCTGACTAGATTATTACTGTCTATCCTGCTTTCCATGCTTCCAAGTAGGAATTTAAGGTATTTTAATCCTATTGACTATTACCCAAACTCGCCTGTCGTGCCCACTGTGACAAATTCTGCTATTAGCTTCATGGCAAAAGCAATACCTCCTACTGTAAGGATGCCAAGCACGACCAGACGCAGGTGTTGCAAATAATCGTCCTTGCTGGTTTTTCTTGCCAGCCGGAGCGTCTGAACCATTTCTGTAATCTTGTGCTGTATAAGCGACAATTCATCTTCTAAACTGTGGCTGCGTTATATAAAATATCTGTCAGTACCTTGAAAGGGAGGGATGGACAGTATAAAGCGGTTCCTTATCGGTCCTCTGCATCTCAACGAATGTTTCAGTGTTTTGTATGCCTTCTATCTTGCCTATGCGTGCGATGACAACATTATGTAGTTCCTCCAGCGTGTGGGCACTTATGTGGACTATCATGTCGAACCTGCCGGTAACTTCAGAGACCGACCTAATTTCTGGAATTTTCATAAGTTCTGCATGAATGGGATCTTTCAACTTAGGATCCCGGTTTATCCCAACTGTTGCCTTGACATTTATCCCCAGCATGCTTTCATTGACAATTACAGTGAAATTTTTAATCAAACTGCGCTTTGCTAGGCGCTTTATCCTGCTGTAAAGAACAGAAGCATTAACGTTAAGCTTTTTGCTCAACCTTGGAACTGAAATGCTTGCATCCCTGGTCAGTTCGGATAATATCCTCATATCAAGCTCGTCAAATCTCTGCATATACTTGCCTATCGTTATTGGACAGTGTTAATAAATGTAATTCTAACGGATTATGCCGCCAAAACTCAATTCTTTGGTTCTCAGTGTATTGGATCATGAAAAACTTATGATACTCCAAACCATGATACACGTACGAAGATCCGAGTCGAGATAACATTATATAATTTGGAAGCCGGGGTTCTAATGGATGTTTAGGAGCAGGGGAGGAATTAAGCCTGGCCAATATGTTTTTGTAGTGCAAAAAGATGGCAAATACAACAAAATAATCATTGGTCGCATCCGGTCCGTGAATGGCAGCAAAGTCCATGTTGTTGGCACCTATGTCCGACCACTGGGTCTAATAGAGCGTATAGAATCTGGCAGAGCAATCGGGCGTCCAACCGAAGTACTGAGCAATCCTGATCCAAACAACTGCATCTTTATGCTGATAGACAGAGTTGAAACCGGCAGGTTCGACGAAGAGGTCGACCAATCTATGTCTCGGGTCGTATGGATAAACGATAGCAGGTATCTTGTGCTTGATGGCTGGATAAAGGAGAATTTGCCAGACATATTTGCAGCAGCCCTTTCGGCCCGCACAGAAGAGTCAAGGGCTCAGGCACGCCAGACGCTCATTGAAAAGATGAATTCGCTTTATGAACGAGAGCTAAAAGACCATGTCTATGCTGTGGCAAGAAGTGCCAAGATACTGTAAGTAATAAGCCCCCTGGGGAAATATCGTTAACTGATTGGCCATTATGCAGACTGCAGCAATAAGAAGAAGAAAAAGAAGAAAAAGATCTTCATACTGCTTATAGCTATTGCAGCGACTGTTATTCTTATTATTATCATCATCATCATAATTATGATTATTACTATTCTTGCCTTGTTTGCAAGGCTCATGCTCGGTAATCCGTATAAAAAAGGTCCTCTGTGATCGCAAGACATAAGTTTGAGCTAGGTGCTATTTCATGTGTGTCATTTTTCGGCTCTCCAAGCAGTCCCAGTTATGATAAGAAAAAGTATGAGCATCTAACACTTGCTATCCGACAGACGGTACTTGAGCGTGCCCACAACCGTTGCCAGAAATGCAGTGTAAAGTTCAGCCCCCGAATGCCGCCGCAGTTTGAGCACATTAATGGCTCTCTAAAGGACAACAGGCCAGTCAACCTACGGGCTCTCTGCTCCGAATGTTTCAAGTTAGTAGAGAATAAGGAAAAGAATAAAAAAGGAATATTTAGCAAGATGCGCAATATAGTAGGCTAGCAGAGAATAGTCTAAATATATCGTCTGGATTGACTTTAGCAAGAAGATGGGTATCATTCTGATGCAACTCATCTGCGATACCTGTGGGAAGGTTCTATTGGAAAAGCATGGTGTGAGCGAAGAAAGGTTTCCCATAACAAGCGAGGAGGCTCAGCAGCTAGACAAAGAGCACAGAGGACATGAGTGCCATATCGAGCCGGTCGAAAAGGAACGGTAAATTACAGATTGTTAATTTTCAGCATTGCACAAAAAAGTAGCGCCTAGAATCCTCTTTGGCTCCACCTTTTTGTTATTGCGGTGACCCGTACAGGCAAGCGGGCACAGTATATTCTATGTATACCTAGTATAGGTAAAAATAAAAAAGGATTATTATTGTCGATTCGCAATATTTATCAATATTTGTTCCAAGTCCACCATTGAAGTGGTGGTGGTGGTAACAAGCCAGATAGTAAGAAACAAAATGGTTGGTGCGGGCGGGCGGGTGTGTGCATGAATATAGCAGAATCAATACTCTCTGTGTTTTTGGGCAATACCATACAAGCAAGAATATGATTTATTTCTCACCTTTCGTTTATTATAGCGGTGCCAAGCTTATGGACACAGTGAGCAGCAAGTCTATCTCTTGGTTCAGGGACTTTATCGGTGTGGGCTACCGCTACCATGACGTCTATATGAACGTCATTCCACTCTTTGAGGATAAGGTGCCTGCCTACCGGTTATGGAAAAAGACGATCGATTGGTGGCCAGATGACGAAATAAAGCTTAGGTTTGTAGAGCAGAGCGACAGCTACTGGCTCATAATTTATGGCGGCTCTACTTACAAAGGCGACAACACTGGCTTTGTGAAGAAGGTACAAGTCTCTGAAAATTACAAGCGGTTTAAGGCAGGATACGAAAAGAAAGCTATTTTGCGTTTTGGGATATACAAAGAAAATCCAAAGAAAAAGGACGACGACAGGAAGTATGACCTTGAAATTTTAAAGAAATCAAAATCGGTCTACGATATTGCATTTTTGAAGTATGAGGAGCTTTCGCCAGAAAGCAATGAATGGCAGTGCATAGAGGAAAACAAATGAAAAAAAAGTTCAGCTGTGTGCAAGGGTGCTCTGACTGCTGCATCTACAGAGAATACTATCCTTCTGTTGAGTACGGCAAGATCGGGGTACTTGTACTGCCTGAGGAGAAAGCTGCAATAGAGCGCCTTGCAAATAACATGGGCATCAGAGTCAGGATAATACCGCGCCTTGCGGTCGGTAAAAATTCGCCAGACAAGATAATAGCATACCAGATGATGGGCAAGAATGAGGATGGTAACCTCTGCCCGTTCCTTGATGTTGAAAGTGACGAAAGGTCTGCTCATGGTGGATTTAAATGCAAAATATACTCCGACAGGCCGCATGCATGCAAGGCATACCCTCTCATTGATATCGTAAATAAAACAGCTACATTTGATCCTCATTGCCAGTTTTGTAAGAAATTCTCGACTACAAAAGCTAGCAGCGAAGACCTGCAGCGAGAAATTGAAGCACTTGCCAAGATCAGAGCCAGTGTGACTGCAGATGATGATGATGATGATGATGATGATGTTTCTATCTGGCGCTATGCAACTGCCACTGGCAGATCGAATGGCGTGCTATCGGAAGGCTGGATTCTCGAACGCTAATAGCCGTACCTTTGGTACAGCACCTGCTCATTTTTTTTGACGAGCAGGATTCTGTTCTGTGGTATCAATGTAAAATTTTCCGACAGCTTGAGAAATTCTTCCAGTGGCACTTCTACAATATTTTCAAAGTCGCGATAGCTAACAGAGTAAAGTGCTGCGTCGTCAGCATATAGCGCCTTGCTGAAAATTTCCTCTAACCTGCCTTTTCGAGTCATGAAATAGGATATTCATGCATATATTATATATTATGTTGAGCAAATCGCGATATGCCAAGAAAATCATCTTCTTCTCCTTCTACTCTCAGACGTAGGAGTACAAGTACAACAAGAAGAGGAAAGCGCATCGTTCGCAGGCGAACTACTAACAACAGTACTACGAGGAATAGGCGGGGTAATAGCAGCACCAGCAGTAGGCGAGTAGGCAGCAGCGGCAGTAGTAGCAGTAGCAGCAGCTCAGCCCTGTCTGCAAGGACGAGAAAGGCAATTGATACACTCCCGTCTCACGCGCAGAAAATATATACTAAGGCTCACAAAAATGCCCTCAAACAATATGCAAGTCCTTCAAAGAGACGAGGAGGTAAGCGTCAAAGCAAAGAACAGGTTGCTCACAAGGTAGCGTGGTCTGCTGTAAAAAAAGAATACAAGAAAAAAGGTGACAAGTGGGTGCCAAAAAAAGATTAGTAGTCTGGCTTGTAGTTTATTAGTCCACCGGCCTCTACAATTTTTGCTATGAGCTCAGGAAATGGCTTCATCAAGTAGTGCTCGTTTTTTGTGATGTTGGTTATCTTATTCGTTACTATGTCTATCTCTAATTCATCTCCATCAGATATTTTCTTAACTGTTGATTTGTCGATCTCTAGTGGGAGCAGGTACCCTCCATCTACTGCGTTTCTGTAGAATATTCTTGCAAAGCTTTGTGCAAGGATTGCCTTGATCCCTGTCTTGGAGAGGGCTATTGGCGCGTGCTCGCGGCTAGAGCCACAACCAAAGTTGTTGCCGGCCACTAGAAAATCACCCTGTGATACTTTCTCAGGAAAGGTTGGGTCAATTCCCTCCATTGCGTGTTTTGCAAGTTCTTTGTGGTCATGTATCTTCAGGTAAGGGCCCGGAATAATCACATCTGTATCGATGTTGTCACTGTCGTACTTGTGAACCCTGCCTCTTATGCTCCTGCTGTTGTTGTTGTTGTTGTTGTTGTTGTTGTTGTTCAATCTCTTACATCCCTTGGATCCGTTATTCTACCTGTGACTGCTGAAGCCGCGACAACTATTGGCGATGCAAGATACGTCTTTGACTCAACATGGCCCATTCTACCGGGAAAATTCCGATTAGTGGTGCTGATGCACACCTCATCCTTGCCAAGCACCCCCATGTGGGCTCCACAACAGGCGCCGCAGGTAGGCGGACCCACAACTGCACCGGCTTGCATAAAGACGTTGATTAGTCCCTCTTTTAATGCCTTCATGTAAATTGACTGCGCCGCAGGCAGCACCTCTGTTCTTATTTTGACCTTTTTGTCCTTCAGGATTTCAGCTGCTGCACGAAGGTCTTCTAGCTTGGCGCCAGTACATGAGCCAATGTATGCCTTGTTAAGCTCCGTTCCCTGCAACTCCCTGGCAGCAGAGATATTCCCAGGCGAAAACGGCCTGGCAACGGTAGGTTCAATATTTTCTATTTCATATGTGAAAACTTCAGAGTAGTGTGCGTCTGGATCGCCGTGCACTGGAGAATATTTTGTGTCTGTTCTTTCACGCAAGTATGCATAGGTTGTTTCGTCTGGCTCAATGATACCATTCTTTGCTCCTGCTTCTGTAGTCATATTGGTAAGCGTCAGGCGCTCTTCCATCGGAAGGTGCTTCATTATGCTGCCGGCAAACTGCATGGCCTTGTAGTTGGCACCATCTGTCCCAATATCGCCAATTATCTTTAATATAATGTCCTTTGCCATGATATGGTCCGGCTTGATGCCGTCGATCTTGAAGAGCATTGTCTCTGGCACCTTGAACCAGATCTGGCCGTTCATAAGTACATATGCTATATCGGTGTGTCCCAAGCCTGCAGCAAATGCACCTATGGCGCCAGTGGTATTTGTATGCGAGTCACCTCCAACATAGACTTCGCCAGGAAGCACCAAGGCCTCTTCATGTGAAAGTGTATGGCAGATCCCATACTGACCAAGACCGTACTTGAAGTGTTTGGTGATGCCATACTGTTTGGTAAAATTAGAAAGATTGCTAATGTTCTCTGCCGAGATTCTGTCAGCGGAAGGAACAAAATGATCCTCTGCGACCCATACCCTATCAGGATCCCAAATTTGATTGAGCTTTATTCCTCTCTTCTTTTCCCATTCGCTAAACACCTTAATCACACCTGGGCCCGAAACGTCATGTAACATGACCTTGTCCACCTTTGCAAACATAACATCGCCAGGTGACAACTTTTGCTTACCTGAGGCCCGGGCAAGTATCTTCTCTGTAATTGTCATTCCTACCAAAACAATTCACGCAATGTATGTGAGATTTTGCCTACATGATGGATTAAAACCTTTGGAGCGTGAAAAAACATAAAGCACAAAAGATAGAGAGTCCTTCTACCGAGGTACTGCTTGGTCGTCGAAGTTCTGCCAATATCTATCAAAACTCAGAGAAGGAGGTTTGACTTGTTTGGGAGCCTGCAAGGATTTGGCTACAAGTACAACGACATTGTAGTCATCTCAAGCAAGTTTGTGTCAATGAGCGAAGGCTCTATAGTTAAACTGAGCAAAGTAAAGGTAAGGAAGAAGGCAAAAGAGCTTGCGACTAAAAATCACATGGATGCAAAGCTTGCTGAGCTTGTACTTAGGGAGTCTGAATATGTAATGAGAACAGGAGTGCCAGGCTTTTTGCTTGCAATTCGGGAAGGCATGGTAGCGCCAAACGCTGGTATCGACAAATCAAATGTTCCAAGAGGATATGCCATACTCTATCCACGTGATGCTTTTGAGACTGCCGAGAAGTTGAAACTCAAATTTCTTGCCGAGCTTGGCATAAGAGTGGGCGTCGTCATAGCAGATAGCAGGCTTATGCCAACTCGCATAGGCACAACAGGAGTTGCAATAGCGTGTGCCGGCTTTGAGCCAGTCGAGGACCAAAGGGGCAGGCGCGACTTGTTTGGCAATGTCTTAAGAGTAACGTTTAAGGCAGTTGCGGATGCACTTGCCACAATGGGTGTGGCAGTTATGGGCGAGAGCGATGAATCTACGCCTGCTGCGGTAGTAAGGGGTGCAAATGTGATCTGGTCAGATAAGAAGTTCTCATGGAAAGACATGGCTGTTGAGCCATTACAGGACATCTACCTGCGCGGGAATTTAGAAATAGTATCAGAGAAATGATATTTAACAGACCTGCATAGAGTTTTAATATGTCCTAAGTTTTAATCCTAATTACACAACCTAAATGTCCGAATTTCTTACAAGCTATCCAAGGACAATTAGTGCCATCAAGGGCCTGCAGGACTTTATTCGCAAAGAAGAGATCGAGCTTAACCATCTATGCCTTATGGTCAAGATAAAGCGGGACGAAATCATCACTGCATTGATCTCTGAGGGTTTTAAGCGTGTCAAGCTGGAGAATAGAAAACCGACTCAGATAGGGCATGGCTTTTCAAAAAAGTTGATCAGACCCTGGGAGATTCATGTACGATTGTTTGAAATGCAGCAGGGTCTTATCGCAATACAAGCAGAAGTAGAAATTTCTCGCAGGTATATACAACACATTCGCTCGGTAAGGGCCCCAGTCATTTATGAAATAGAGTCGATTCTAGAAAAGCACAAAATTGAATACCAGATCTGGCATGCCAAGATGCGTCAGTACATTACAAGTGTCATTGACAATCACCAGATAACGCTTAGCGCTCCGAGGCTTCCACCTATCCCGTGGAAGTCTATGGCCGGCTCTGTGGTGACACTATCGCTCATCTATCTGGCAAAGTTTCTCGGCATAGTCCAGTAAAGACTTTTTTATTTCTGTAGCCTAAATCTGCTCAAGTGCCAGAGACAGCTACATTCTACCATTATGGCATATCGCCTTGGGAAATTGAAGTTATTTATGATACGCTAAATCGGTCTTTTGAAGTTGAAGAAATGCAGCTGTCCCCAGACGATCCACAGTGTGTCAGCTTCATTGAAATCAGATTTCCTGTCCCATATAATGAGACATTCTTCCAACAGGAATTCACCATGGATAGCTGGTTCAAGATAAAAGGCGTCATAAAAGATGTAAAAAAAAGGCGCGGTAGAAAGAATATCAAAGCATTCATCAGATTTGCAGGGTTTGGTAATAATAATAATAATAAAAAAATTGGTATTGTTTTTCCGCTGCAGAGCGGAGGCGACAGACAGTTTGAAATGGGCATCGAAAAGATAGAATATCTAGTTGACATTGTGCCAGTTCAATTGCAATTGATACCGCCGGGCGCAGAAGAAATATGGTACTTGTACGATGAGGCCAGCTCCAAATGGAGTCCCTCTGTTGCTAAGACGAGCAGCATCAACTATCTTTTCAAGAATAACGAATGGAAAACAAAATAATAATAAAAAATAAAAATAATAATAATTATTACAATAAAATAATTAATTAATTAATTTGCATATATTTCTCTCTCTTATTTAAGCTGATTTATAACAGATGAGTCATGGATAGCCTTGCTCAGCTCTTTGTACTTTTTGTCGATAAATGCAAGCGACTCAGCTAACCTTTTTGACTTACCCATCTTGAACCTTATCAGCTCGCGGTGGCGCCAAAAATGCTTTCCATCTGAAACTGATAGGGTGGTAAAATAATCTAGCCCTTTGAGGTTGTCTGGCAGCTTGACATTGAAGGGCAGCAAGTATTCTACTGTGAACCACTCATCGCCATCAGGATAGTCTATGCCAGTTGAAATATCAAAGTAAAGATGCAAAATATCTTCTACCGTCAGGCCATCGTCTAAAATTAAGGGATGCTTGACGCTTGACTTGCGATAGTCCATCTTTAGCAGCTGCGGCTCAAAGTATGCGCTGATTATGGCTCGACGAAAGATTTCGTTTACCTCTTTAAGGTTCAAAGATACTATATCTCGGCTCATGGATATTATATAATCTTTGTAAGACAGCGTCAAATTTTACAAGACTGCTTTTCCGCAGGTGCCCAAGGGATGGTCAAGTATTGACTGCTTTCCATTTGCGTAGGAGAATACTAAACGCTCCTTTTCAGAGACATACAGGCATACATCTATAACATCATATATTTTCATTCTTCCTATCCTCCAGATAATCTTATCTGAGATATCTTACTGTAAAGAACTCTAAAGGACGATTACTTACGGGAGAGTGTATTGGATATGATGATGTTGTTGTTTCTACTACTAGAGCCACAATATAGTGTCGCAAGGGATACTAGATTCTATATATACACATGCATGCAAAATTCTCATTGTCGCCTGAGGATGATATGACAAGAAGATGATGATGATGATGATGATCTTATGATAAGAAAAGGTGCTCTTGTAATAGCTGCTATTATTGTCGTAATAGCCATCACAGTTGGGGGACTTTATGCTTCCGGAATGGATGATCAGATAACAATGGATGGTAGTGGTGGAGGAATAAATTCCAATACGGTAGAGGTAGTCATTGAATCCGATGGCGCTTGGTCAGCTGATATAAAGGATAGCGAGTCTGAATCACATTCAGTAGATGCTTTTGGCGACAGGACAGTACCAATAACATGTAAGAGCGATGGCACGTACTCACTAACTGTTCAAAAGTCAGACGGAGGATCTGGTACATTGAATGTACAAGTGGTAACGGATGGAACGGATGGAAGTAGTAGCTCTCAGGCGTCTAGGACAACCTCAGCTAATGGAATAATTTCACTATCGGGGACTTGCTAATGTGTATAGACAAGTTGTTTGGAAACGAGTAGCAGGTCGAAAGCAGAATTGACAGTTTGATAAAGAATGATGAAATCAAGATCAAAAGGAACCACAAAATCATAGATACCTGTTATTAACTTCAAAAAAGAAGATAGGTATACAATTCAATGACAGAACAAGAAGAAAACATGGGCATAGTAGAGCAATTGTATGATGCTTTTAAGCGCTGTGACATTTCTTCTCTATTGAATAAGTTTACCTATGATGCAATTTTGCATGGACCTGCACCCGGAGGTCTGCTCCCCTGGGGCGGTGTTCACAAAGGTCGTAGGGGAGCTGCAGAATTCTTTATGGCTGTTGGCGAGCCGCTTGAACCCCAATAGTTTGAGCTGCGGGACTTGATTGCCCAAGGCAACAAGCTTGCAGTGCTTGGATACTAAAAGGGGCAAGCCAAGCCTACAGGACGACCATATGAGATCGAGTTTGTACATTTATGGTCTGTACGTGATGGAAAATTTACAGAATTTCGGGTATTCAATGATACAGCTGCCTTAGTAGAAGCCCTACGTCGATGAGAAGATCGTGGGACACTGTGTAACGTTAGCTAGTTAGCTAGGGCCATAATGTTTGTGTTATGGCAAATACATATTCCCCACCCAACCTATGGCCTACAAGTTATTAGTGCCAGATAGATGTAGATGTTAAAATAGAGGTTCCAAGCAGAATACGTTAAGTGACGCTTGAAAAGATGCAAAGACAGGTTGTCATTTCAAGGACCGCTACAGATGGCATCATCAGTTATTCCAAGGCACTCCACCCCAACGAAGCGATCCTAATTCTGCAGGGTAAGACAACTCGTGAACAGGTCATTATTGAGGGTCTTGTTATTCCTCCTTTTGCTTTAAGCGGACCATATTACTCTGGATATTCCAATTTTCATCTGCCTTTTGACAATTCATACATAGGCAGCGCTCACTCTCACCCAGGTGGTTCAAATAAACCATCGCTAGCGGACCTTAATAGAGGATTTTATGGTGCGGTTTCAATCATAATTGCTCATCCCTATGAGGACAGGATGATAGCGGCTTATGACAGGAATGGCAACAAATTGGAAATCAAGATTACAAATTCCTCCTGATTATTTTGACAGCAAGCTGAGACGCAAGAACCATATACCGGACTTGATCACTTATCGGTTTGCTAGTCCATCTCTATTCCGCATATCGTTCGTATTGACTTCCGATCAATTCAACAAGTCAGCAGGTTTCTCTTACTTCTGTGTCTATTTTCTTTGTCAAGAGAATTCCGTACTTTAGTGTCCCTCATCTGCAAGAGGCTAGAAATGGTGTCTGGATATGCATGCCATTACTTTCCTGTCACAGGTATAGATTGTGGGAAGAAGCCTAAAACGATGACTCACCTTTGTTAAGCAATTAACCTTCGAAACTAATGTCTAATGACTCCAAAAATTCAGTTACTCCTCTTTATTGTTCATATTGCTGTTCTCTCCCTCGTTCTGTATTTGATAATGGCGCTGAACCAGATTCTTTCACATCCGTAAACCAACTGTGTATGAGAAGAACGACAATACTTCATAATCTCGGAGTTAGAGATGTACGACAACTAGCCTTATTTTGCTCAGAGAATCCATCTTTGTGCCTAGGCATCATGAAAATATCCTCACCTTTTTTGGCTTCATCAGTGTCTGCGACAGGGCTGATAGCAGCAACAATCGCTGTCATTCTTTTGGCTTCTAATTTTACGATAATTAACGCACAGCTTCCACTGGAAGAGGAGCAGCAGCAACAACAACTAGAGGAGTCAGATGGAGGAGGTCTTACAGCCATACTAAATGGTGACAGTTTCACAAGGGGAGATACAATTACAGTTAGTGGCACTGTTGAAGAACGAGAACCGAGTTCCTTTGTGGGGATAGAGGTAATAGATCCTCAAGGCGAGATAGTCGAGCGTGGGGTATCTGCTGTAAC
>DASUUV010000055.1:0-21115 GCA_036373895.1 Nitrososphaera sp.
CGCAACAAGTGTGCCGCCCATCTTGAGCAGCGCAACTTCCTGCGGAAACACCGACTTGCCAATGTGCTCAAAGACTACATCGACACCGGGTTGACCCATCTTCTTTGCTATTTCGCGTACTTTCTTGTACCAGTCGGCTTCCCGGTGATTGACTGTATAGTCGGCTCCAAGCTCCATGCACTTGTCCATCTTGTCCTTGCTGCCTGCAGTCGCAATGACTGTGCAGTTGTACAATTTGGCAATCTGGATGCCCACCATGCCAACACCGGAACCCCCTCCCATGATAAGCACCAGCTGACCTGGCTTGATCTTGGCGCGGCCAACTAACATGTGCCACGATGTCATGCCAACCATAGAAACTGCTGCTGCGTCATTAAACGAAACGTTGTCTGCAATCTTGACTACGTTGACCTCCGGAAGGCGTGTATACTGAGCAAATCCTCCCCATAGCGGGCCTGTCTGAAATCCCCAGATAGTCCTTTCATTGCAGTCATACTCCCTACCAGAAGTGCATTCATAGCACACTCTGCAGCTCATGTTGGAATGCGAAACTACCCTATCGCCAACCTTGATCTTTTGGACATCAGGGCCAACTTCAACTACTGTTCCACCTACATCGCTTCCTGAAATATGTGGAAGTGGCGTCTTGACTGGTTCGCCCCATATAGCCCAAAGATCGTTATAGTTGTAAGACGCTGATTCAACTTTTATCAAAACTTCATAAGACTTTATCTTAGGAACATCGATGTCTTCAACCTTGACATTCTTTGTTGGATCCTTGTTGTATTCTCTAAATACTGCTGCCTTCATAGAGCAGCAATCACGTTTCACACTTTAAATAGTTAACTCATGCCCGAACTGATGGGTATATAGGTTAGCTGAGTGTTTAGCGCCTTTCAAACCGGAATTCTTTCTTTGGCTGTTGGATGCGCAACAACAGCTGCTTCAATTCATCATCAGTTAGCGGGCGATTGATCCTGCCGGAAGAAGCCGCACTGATAAGGTAATTTTCAACAGTCAGCGCAAGATCCGGCTTGACAAGCCGTATATTCATCAGCCGCTGGCGTGCCTGAGGATCTAGCACCACCTGCAAAACCCGCTGGCGCATGGCCGCAGCCTCGGCTTCTCGCCTTCTTATTTCCTCATCATTTGGTTGCGAGGGTTGAGAGACCGACATACTCTTATGTGTAGCGCTGGAGCTGCGGCACAGTCTTGACAAGCTCTTTATGGATTTCAGTAGCCAGCCTATCCATCTTTTTCATGCCTTCACTTGAAATTATTCTGCCCTTGTGTTGTACCTTGACAATGTAGCCAGATGCTTCCAGTTGATGAAGGGCATTGCGAATGATGGCGCCACTAGAATCCTGATGGTGGGCAAGGTTGTATCCGATCTTTTTCCTGCCACCGTAGGCAACTTTCAAGTCGGCAACTCCGAGAGGACCATGAAGGTAAACCTTTCTAAGTAGAGAAGCGCACCTGACGTACCACCAATCTTTATTTTGAGGGATTCTTTGTACATGCGAGCCTGTTTTGACAAATTGCGACCAAGTCGGGGGATCTATTTTTTTGTCCTTCTTCAGCTGATCAGCTAGTTTGGCTATCAGCTTGTCAGCGGGAACATCGTAAACCTTGGCCATATAGTAGTTCGGAAATTTCCTTAGCCCCTATAAATCCTTATTCCATATCAAGATTTTGCGATAGGTGTGGTCACACTTCAGGCAGGTAATCCTCACAGCCCTTGTTTTTGCCCTGCCGACCCTTACCCGAGCGGTCCGACCTGGTACTATAAAGGCCTTGCACCTTTTGCAGTAAAGCTGCCTTATCTCATATGGCAGGCGTATACGTAAGTGCATTGCTATCTTTTTGGCTTCGCGAGCCTGTTTCGCGGCAAGATGATCATCCTTCTCATGCAAGGCATGTTCTACGAGCACATCAATATGGTCTCTGGCTATTTGCTTAACTTTCTGCTTCTTTTTATTCAATGCTTTATAACAGAAAGTAGATGCACCTATTTGATAAGCCTTAGTAACTGTTATTTAATTTGAAAAACTATTACTTTTATTGGCAACGCTTGACGAACTGGAGGAGCTTGCGAAAAAATATGCACAGCTCAAACAACAAGATAATGCCAATGAAAGTGACAGGGTGGAGCTTGCACGCTTGGCTATCAGGATCATCGATTCAATATCATCTCCTTCCTTTTTTCTTCCGCTTGAAAAAGATGCATTATCCAGCGACGGAACAACTACCTATATATACCAAAATAATGCAACATATCCTGCGATATTTGATCTTCTTGCTGAGATCCTTCATATAACGGTGCCAATAGAGATTGGCCGGGTGAAATTTGGGCCGGGTGAAATTTTAGTCGCTGCCCAAGATAAAAGTGAAGCAGATATTGAGCTTGAACTATCTATAAAAGAAGTGCAAAAACTGGTGTATGCTAGAAGGGCAGAAATATTTACAAAACATGCTGGCGCCGCTCCTTAATATAGGACACAGCCGGCAACAACTAATACGATAACGCTCATCATTGCCGAGGCTGCACTTGAGACAATCCCAGATGAGATTGCCGGCCATGTCGCAGTAAGGAATCACTCTCGCAGGCTGCAGCAGAAATCGGCAGAAATTCTGCTTGATAGGAGCTATCACCACGCCGCAATGAAGCGCCTGCCATATAACTTGAAGCGGGGCAGACCGGATATTGTCCATTTTGCGCTAATGGAAGCACTATCGACTCCTCTTTTTAGGAATATGATGCTCAGGGTCTATGTCCATACAATAAATGATAAGATAATCACCATTGCTGATAATCTGCGCATACCCAAGTCATACTTTCGTTTTGAAAGGTTGATGGTGAGCCTGTTCAGAGACGGTGTAATCAAAAGCAATGAAGGGGGTATTCTAATAGAGTTATCCGATGGCACATTTTCAGATCTGATTGATATAATCAAGCCTGATATGGTCATCGGGCTATCAACTGTTGGCGTCCAAAGCAAAGCGCAAAAAGTGGCTGAAAATGCTCAAAGCGTAGACCATTCCAGCCTTGTGGTAGGCGGCTTTGCGAAGGGTCACTTTTCAGAAAATGTCACAAGATCCCTAGGTCCTACATATTCTATCAGCAACATTGCGCTTGAGGCACATGTCGTCATTGCAAGAATATTGTATGAATGTGAAAAGTTACTTGAAAAAGGCATCGACCATGAAGGCGATAAAAAGTGCAGTCAAATAGGGGCTTGAAAACTTGAACACAGTCCATGAAGCTTTCTCGCTTGGCTTGACCAGCAGCCAGACGGAGAATGCGATCATGGCTACACCAAAGACACCTGCGGTAACTAAATAGATCATGCCAAAGTGATTGAAAAAGAAGGGAAGCACACTGAACACCACCATCATCAATGTAGTGCCGGCAATGATCCTGACTGAGAACTTTTCTGATGACACAACTGGAAGCATAGGCACACCAGCCTTGGTATAGTCCTTTTTGACATGCAATGCAAGGCTCCAGATATGGGTTGGAATCCAGAGGAAAACAAGCCCGGCCATCACAAGGCCTATCTCAATGTTTTGAGTCGTTACAGCAATATATCCTATCAACGCAGGAGCGCCGCCTGAAAAACCACCTAGTATGATGTTTGACTGGCTTCTTCGCTTGAGCCATTTGCTGTAGACGAGGATATTGTCAAAGAGGCCAAAGGCCATCAGACCAAACGCCCAGATATTGATAAACCAAGCGCAGGCGAGCGAAATTGCTGCCAATATCAACCCAAAGATCAGGGCGTTCCTTGGAGATATCCGCCCCGAAGGTATTGGACGGTTCTTGGTGCGCTCCATTATTGCGTCGATGTCGCGGTCGTTGTATCCAGTGAGGGTGTCAGCAGCCGCCGACCCAGCAGCTACTCCACCCAGCAAAAGCATCCACGTCAACAGAGTTATAGGGACGTCAAATAGAAACGAAGCCGTAAGCGCTGCTCCAAATGCCGTGAAAACCAGCAGATACCAGATCTTGGGCTTTGTAAGCTCGTAATAGTCCTTTAGCTTGTTGCCAACTGTTATCTGGCGAGGTAGTGTCAATTGTTCGGCGTCGAGAGTAAATTGAAATTACTAGTTATTTATATCTTCAAGCTTTTTTCTACTTTGCAATCGATGTCGGGTACGCCAGCTCGCGGCTTGTCTTGCGCATCTCAATGAATGTCTCTGTCTTTTGCACACCCTCAATGCGTCCAATCTTTTCTGAAATTAATTGATGCATTTCGTCAAGTGAGTGTGCATTCATTGTAACCAAGATATCGAATCTGCCAGTGACTTCAGCCACTTCTCTTACTTCTGAGATTCTAAACAACTCATTGAGTACATTATCTCTTAGTTTGGAATCCATGTTAATGCCAGTGAGCGCCTTGACGCTAAAGCCAAGTGCCTCATCATTTATGATAATTGTAAATTTCTTGATAAGGCCTCCTTTGACCAAGCGCTTTATTCTGCTATAAACTACTGACGAATTGACATTGATTTTCTTAGAAAGTCTTGGAACAGATATACTTGCGTCTTTTGCAAGCTCGCTTAAGATTTTAATGTCTAAATCGTCAATTCTTCTCATTCAAAATTCAATTAGATCATAAGGTTAGGGATTAATAAATGTATAAAGTATTGTCAAACTAAGGGGTCAATTACTAATTTTAGTAATAATAGGCTCTAAAAATTTCATAATCAATATATCTGCCTTCGTTATGAAATCTATGGCACATAATGTAGTAATAGCAATCATACGGCCAGACTTTCGTAATAAAGTACAACTCCACACGCTCATCGATGTCTTTTTAGTAGGGAAATTCCTCTATGCTATATGATAGATTTAGATGATAACGGGAGAAGAATAGAAGTAGAGCGAATAGCAGAAAGGGAGATTAGAAGTGTTAACGAAAATCCTCTGATAATTAAATCAAACGGCTGCGCTGCCTGCCATGTCCTTTTTACAATTGCAAATAAAATGGAGATAAGTGAACAGGATGCAGCTGATATGCTTTCAGAAGTGCTTCTTGACAATAATCAATTAAATGACCAGTTTATAGAGCTTGTAGAAAATGTACACATGAAGCAGAGAACAATGGGTCTAACCTTTGTACTGAAGAGCAGAGAGGCAAAAGACAGGCGAATAGAGTCCCAATTCAAGAATACCCTAGATGAGCTTCTAGGAGACGCCTCCCATTATGGCACCGAGATCGTTCTTAGAAAGCTGATTATGTCTCAGATAGCCCTTGAGTTGGCACAAAATTTAGGCATAGATTATCATGCTGCCACAGAAGAATTGTACTATTATATGAGAAAAAAAGATGTGGAATCTCATACTGAACTTATGCATATAATTAAGTTAATTATGGATAAAATAGAAAAAAATAGAAAATAATCTAAAAGCTATTTCCAGAACACACTATCTGCATTTCTGAAGAGAGAGAGAAATATATCAACATAAGATGCATTATAATGTAATTATGTTAGTGTTACAGTCCATCATTCTATTATTGTGGTGTAGTACCTACCGTGTTTGGCTGCATAGAGTAATATAATTCGGGAACTTGTCCTATTTACACTTATCATTCATCCTTTGACTACATGTAATGTAGTGTAACAAGAAAAAAATTCAACAGATGCTCTAAAGACAAAAAATTCAAACAAGATAACCATATCAAAGAAGGCGAAATCTCTGCTCTAACGGCTCAGTTGGAAAGGGTGTTGTGTTGTAATAGCATGACGAACGCTACTGGTTCGAATTAAGCCTTAGCTTTATACTAAACATCTACTGCTTTAACCCATTTCAGCCACATACCTGCTCTCAAATGGCGAAAGCTCACGAAGATCCTTTATAACATTTGATAGAAGATCAACTGCCCTGTCGACTTCATCTTTTGTATTGTGCATCCCAAGGCTGAGCCGAAGCGAACCGGTAATTTCTTCATATGAAAATCCCATCGCCTTTAGCACATGTGACTGTTTTTGCTTCTTAACTGAGCAGGCAGATCCTGTAGAGGCAGCAATGCCATTTTCATCAAGTTTGATTATCAGATCTTCTCCATTTACTCCAAGGAATGTAAAGTGTGCGTTGTTTGCAATCCTCTCAGTGCGCAAACCATTCAGTCGCGACCGTGGTATTTCCTTTAGTATGCGCTCAACTACGTAGTTGCGCAGGCCAGCCACATGCTCTTGGTATTGCCTCATCCTTTTATTAGCAAGCTCACAGGCTTTGCCAAAACCGATGATGCCGGGCACATTTTCTGTACCTGACCGCAGATACCACTCTTGTCCTCCGCCATGAATTATCGGCAATATTTTTAGGTTGGATCTAATGTAAAGCGCCCCTACTCCTTTAGGTCCATTTATCTTGTGAGAGGAAAGGGACATCATGTCTACTCCAAGGTTCTTGACATTTAAGGGCAGTTTTCCTGCAGCCTGTACTGCATCAGTATGAAAGAGCGCGCCAGCCTGATGCGCAATTTCGACAAGCTCTTTGATTGGCTGGATTGTGCCGACCTCATTATTTGCATACATGATGCTGACAAGTGCTACATTATCTGAAATCACATTTTTCAGTTCAGATGGCCTAACAAGTCCCTCCCCTGTTACAGGTAGTTGAATAGTCACAAAGCCCCGGTCTTCTAGATCTTTGCATGGCTCAAGTACTGCATCATGTTCTATGCTGCTTGTAATTATCACATTCTTTTCGGGCATTTTGCTTTTGACATGTATAGCTGTGCCCTTAAGAGCAAGGTTATTTGACTCAGTTCCACCGGATGTGAACGTGATCTCACGTGGGGATGACGCACCTATCATATCTGCAACCCTTTTTCTTGCAAGATGTATCGCTCTTGTTGTTTCTCTACCAAACTTGTGTATAGAGGACGGGTTGCCATACCGTTCTTTTAGATATGGTAGCATTTCTGCAATCACCTCATCTGCAACTGGCGTTGATGCCGCAGTATCTAGATAAATGTGAGAGTAATGTTTGTCGTTAGTCATACGTATCTTTCTCGGATTACCCCAGATAGATATGTTGCTTTTGACAACAATATATCATTATTTGTGTTCGGTAGGTGATTAGGTATAAGTAATCACGACTGTCGGTCGTTGAAGTTTGTACTTTCAAGTCCTAGTTAGGGAGGAATTTTTGCTCTTGCTGCTTTACGCTTTCTCGGAGAGTGAGCAAGCTAAAACCTTCTCTATATTTTTCTAGGAAAATCTTTAATAAGAATAAGCTAAAACACGAGTTATTATTGGAAACTATTAGATAGACTTCAGAGTACCTGCCTGCGATTCTGACACTCCTCTAAATGGAGACTGCGTACATACGAAGAGATCCTAATTCGTATAGCCATAAACTATTAATGAGATAATGAAGTGAACGAGAGACCCGCGCTGGGTTTAATCGTAGTAGTAGCTGGATTTATTGGAACAATATTTGATACGCCTTCTATTTTTGCACTTTCAGGAGAAAGCTTCCTCACGGTAGAAAGAGCTAATGTATCGATAGATGATGACGAGGAGGAACTCACGACTGAATTGATCGTCGAAGGACTACTAATTCCAACTAATGGAACCGAAGGAGCATTCGGTTATGGAATTCTTACAGATGATGGAAATGCTAGCCTAGTTGCCCATACGCATCGAGGAGTACTAGACAGCGAAGATCAAAGATTCATTGAGGATCCAATCTGGCATAACCATTTTGTTAGGCTTGGAGATGTGGAGCAGTGTGGAAAAGATCAAGGAGTAGTAGACATTACCTGGCAGTCTCCTGGAGTGGTGAGAATTAACAATGAGATCGCAAGGCTCAGCGATATACCAACCGATGAATTTGAAGGATGGCACAGCATAACTGGCGAAGAACTATCAATGACGCTGGGAGAAGATGTGTCTGACGTCGTATCATTCAAATTAGACCCAGTCTTTGGAGAAGATGGATTAGAAGCTGTATGTGTAACTGACATAAGGTCATCAGAGGAAGAAGTGAACCTGAATTAGAGTCCCTTGCGTTGCATAGGTTGTCACCTGCAAAGTGTGTTTGGTATGTCTATCCTAATGCTACTGTATTTGGTGCAGTACCAGTAGCTATGATGGATACCATAAATACTACAGCTAGAACTAAAGGGAAGGAGGGATACGAGTGTACATATTATCTTTCTCGGGTTACCCCAGATAGATATGTTACTTTTAACAGCAATACCATTGTCTGTGTTAATTCACTAGGTGATTAGACGTAAGTATTCATGAGTGTCGGTTGTTGAAGTTTGTGCTTTCAAGTCCCTGTTTTGGCTTGTCAATCTCGTTTTTGCTATAGGTATTTTAAAAGACCCTAAAAAAGATAAATTAGGAGATTTTGTTAACTGACCATCTTTTCTAAGCTACTTTTTTTCCTGCTGCTCCTAGTTAGCGTAAATAATTTCCAAAATGTCTGCTAAGATATCTTGCCACATTAGTCTTGTCAATTCCTTTTTTTGGCGGCTGCTCTTTTCTTGGTAGTGGCACTAACTCATTAAAGTCATCCACTGTGACAACGATCTTGTTAAAACGAAAGAATTCCCTTGCAGTCTTGACACGAGCTCGAATAACATCAGCAGTTAGTTTATTCTCATTAGATCTTTCATTTCTCAAAAAGCCTGAATATTCTGTCAAAATATCGTATGGGTCATATTTTCCAGCTTTAATCTGCTCCAAAAAATCATCAACTGGTGTTTTATTATAACGTCTATAGACGAACTGAGCAAAAGACTGCATCTGTGTCTTGTATGTCATTCCTGTATTCTGGTCTTGAATTGTCTTTGCATCGATATACTTCGTAATGGTTTTGCTGGTTTCACAATGTTCGATTTCTGCGAGAGTGTATAGTTTCAGACGCCTGGGACTGAAAAAAGACGACGAGGATGGTGATGATTGTCCTTCTTCTTGTTGTTGCGGCATTGTTGTTGTTGCTGCTGGAGCAGCAACCTTGCTCATTCCATAAGGCATTATTATACTACTATATGCTAGAAGGAACTTAGCTTTAGCTTTTTCGGTGTCTATAGGGTGTTACCCCTTCTGGTCATACCTATCTATAACCACCAGCTTGCCTGTCTTGTAGCCTGCTACATCAATAGAAACGAACTTAAATGTAAGCTCCTTAAGCTTGTTGTCCAAGATAGCAAGCTTGTCTATATCAAACATCTTGTGCAGTTCGTCTCTTCCTACTTCAATCCTTGCAAGGTCGCTGTGATCTCTTACGCGGACCTGCCTGACGCCAAAAATTGTCCTGACTACTATCTCTGCATTCTCAATCCTTTGCAGTTTTTCGTATGTGACCTCGCTTCCTCTCGGTATCCTTGATGCAAGACATGCATTAGAAGGCTTGTCATAAACAGAGAGCTCAAAACTCTTTGCGATTTCTCGTATCTCCATCTTCCCTATGCCAAGCTCTATCAGTGGACTTCGAACCCCGTTTTCATGGAGAGCTCTGATGCCTGGCCTGAAGTCTGTCAGATCGTCGATATTTGTTCCATCGACAATGAGTGGTATACCTGCCCTTCTTGCTTCTTCTGCAAGGTGCTGGCCAAGCTCTGTCCTGCAATAGTAGCAGCGTAATGCGTCATTTTTTACAAAGGAGGTGTTTTCAAGCTCATTGTATTCAATCACCTTGTGCTTAATGCCTATCTCTCTTGCGACTCGCCATGCCGCAGTAAGTTCTTCCTCTGCTAGCGTCTTGTAATCGGCAGTTATGGCAATAGCACCGTTGCCAAGCGCTTTTTTTGCAGCTAGCGCTACTACAGCACTGTCGACTCCACCAGAAAGTGCCACTATTGCTCTGTCACCCCCATTCTTTACAAACCACTCTACCAGTTTGTTGAAGATTTCCATTTTATGCTTCTCCCAGCTTTTTCATAACTTCTGACCGGACCTGATCCATTGCCCTCTTGACCGGCATTTGGCACTTTGTTGCAATCATCTTGATATCTTCAAACTCAGGTTTAACATTTGTTATTCTTCCAGCTGAATCCTTGACAATCTTGACGCGTACGTCGAGGATGTTGCCGTTAATGCTAACCGACATAGTTAGTATGCCCCTAGGCAGAACAATTCGCTCTACTTCCTGCACTCGAGCACCAAGCGTCCCGGATTCATTGAACAGTAACTCAAGCACGCTGTTTAGCCGCGCGTTTTCCGATATAATCCTAATGAGATAGGTTGGCCGGCTCTTTTTAGTGGTACCTGAAATGACTGTCACGTCCTTCGCGACTTCAGCCAGCTGCTCTACAAGGTTACCTACTAGCTCGCCAGACACGTCATCGATGTTTGTTTCCACGACATAGACTGTATCCTTGGTGGTTTCATAGACAGTTCCCGATGTACCTATTGCTACACGAACCATGTTGGGAAAACCTTCAAACTTTTTTGTGCCTGCACCATAGCCAATTTTTTCGGGCGCAATGCTGGGATAGTAGTTGACACTACCCTGCACCAAATTGACAAGCATTGCTGCCCCTGTAGGAGTTGTCAGTTCATCTTCAGCCTGACCCCCTACCAAGACGAATTGTTTATTCTTGAAAATTTCAAGGATTGCACTGGCAGGATTTGGGATGGTGCCATGGGAGAACCTTACTAGGCCGCCACCAACTGCCACTTTAGTAGAATACATTTTGGCATCAAACAGCTGGAGATCCTGCAACGCTGTTGCGCATCCAACAAGGTCTGCAAAGGTATCAATGCTGGATGCTTCGTGCAGATGTACGCTGTCAAAATTCTGGCCATGGATGGTAGCCTCAGCAGAAATTATCATTTTGAGAGAATCTAATGCAAATATCTTAGCCCTATCCTCAAGCCCAACAGAATCGCAGCATCTTGCAAGTGCAGAATACATTTCTGTGCCCTTGCGCTTGAGTACCCCATCTTTGCATTTCATTTGCAGCTGCGTGGCAGCAAAGCTGTGTGATATCACTTTGGCAAAATGAGCATTGATTATCCTGCTATCCTTGACAAAGTTCTGGCAAGCAAAGATTGCCTCAATGACTTTGGTCTTGTTAGCACCAGCATCCACTAGGCTGGACATCAGCATGTCGCCAGCGATTCCTGCCACTTGGGAATCTATGATTGCAACTCTTGGCATAGCTGCTACCTAGCTTGTGCTTTTGCTTTATATCACGTTTATGCTTTTATCTCGTTATGCCGCCAAAGTCATGTTCAGCTGGAATATCTTCAGGAGGCGTGCCATACGCGAGAACGATCTTTCTGAGCGATTCTAGCGGTATTGTCCTATAATCACCTTCAAATCTCTGGCCATCCACATATGCTGTCACGGGCATACCAGATACGGAGTCAAAGAATGCTGTTGAGTTACCAGTCTGTTGCCAAATGTCAAGGAACTGCCCCAGTGTGAATTCTCTGGCTTCAGGCCCTTCGACATGTATTATACCATCTGCACTATGGGTATGAAGCCAGTATAGGCATGAGGGTGAAGAAAGTATCCCA
Source organism: Nitrososphaera sp. (assembly GCA_036373895.1). Taxonomy (GTDB): domain Archaea; phylum Thermoproteota; class Nitrososphaeria; order Nitrososphaerales; family Nitrososphaeraceae; genus Nitrososphaera. Next base: position 11,488 of record DASUUV010000055.1, read on the forward strand.
ATATTTGAAGGGATTTGCTGCTGTACGCCATCAATGAATATATCTAAACCTGAATGAACATGGTAATTAAGCTGCTCAGACCTATTACATTCTATTCCACTTATTGCCATTGCCGTAGGAGGCTGGTATAAAAGAGCTCCTGCAATACTAGCTGCCGCCACTGCTATGATGACGGGTATTATAATCATCATGTATTTTCTTTTCCTACGTCGATCCACAGCAAAGTAGCTGTCGTCCCTCCTCCTTTTCTTTGACAATTCGTTATTGACTTGAGATGCTGATTAATTTAAAGTTGATCCAGCTCCAATCGCAATTTATATAAGCAATATTCTGCTTGCAAGTTAGGCTATGACAATTACCATAATCGGATCTGGAAAGGTCGGTGCCTCAGTTGCCCTTAATTGCGGGCTGAGGGAGCTTGATAGAGACATACTGCTGCTTGATATAGTGCAGGACCTCCCTCAGGGAGAAGCAATGGACATCAATCACCAGCTGTCAGAAAGGGGCTCTGACACCATAGTACGGGGTTCAAACAATTACGAAGATGTGCGCGATTCTGACTATGTAGTGCTTGTTGCTGGCGTCGGAAGAAAGCCAGGCATGACGAGAATGGATCTCCTCAAGATAAATGCAGGCATCATCAAAGATGTCATGTCCAAAATTGCGCTTTATGCAAAGTATGCGACTGTAATAGTAGTTACAAACCCACTTGATCCGATGACTTATTTTACGCTCAAGAGTCTTGGAGCAAAAAAGAACAAGGTTATGGGAATGGGCGGCATGCTAGACCTATCAAGGTTCAAGAGCTTTATTCGAGATGCGACCAATATTTCACGCAGTTCGATTCAAGCTATGGTGATAAGCGAGCACGGGGAAAACATGCTGCCGTTGACAAGGTTCTCTTCTATAGGAGGCATACCGCTTCATGAGTTTATCTCAAAGGATAAGGCAATGGAGATCTTTGAAAAGACAAGAAAAGTCGCAGCAGAGGTCATTGCACTAAAGGGAGCGACCGTATACGCACCCGGCAACGCAGTTGCGAATATGCTCGAGTCTGCCATCCGAGACAAAAAGCTGGTAATTCCAGTGTCAACATTGCTTGAAGGTGAATATGGATTTTATGATGTGTGCATAGGCGTCCCGGTTATCATTGGCGCAGGTGGCGTAGAGCGCATAATTGAGCTCAAGCTGGACAGCTTTGAGCAGGAAATTTTCAGCAAGGGCGTTGCAAGCGTGAAGGAAGCGATTAGGGCACTTCCACTTTAAACCCTTTTATTTTCTTGTTGTTGATAGCTGGCTGACGGATGGATCTGCATACAATTCTTGACGAATTTGCAAATGGCAGCCTTAGCCTATCGGAGGTAAAGAAGGAGATCTCCATCCACGCAATTGAAAAGATAGGCGATATTGCCAAGCTCGATGTCGGGCGGGAAATAAGAAGGGGCGGAATGCCAGAGATCATTTTTTCTGAAAGCAAAGAGTACAAAGACATTATCAGAATAGCCACCGCGATTGTTAGGCGTAACGGTCAAGTTGTAGTCAGCCGGATAAAGAAGAATGAGCTATCAAAAGTAGCAGGTGCGCTCCGTAGAAAGGGTCTTATTGTCGAAATTGGAAGAAACAGCACAACACTACTTGCCTCTGAAAAGTCGTTCGTCTGCAAAATGACTGATGCAAAAATAGGTGTAATATCGGCCGGCACTTCAGATGTTGGCGTCGCAGAAGAGGCACGGATTGTTTCCAAGGCGATGGGCTGTGAGGCGATAACAAGTTACGATGTAGGCATTGCTGGAATACATCGTCTCTTTCCAGCTCTTAGAGAGATGTTCAAGCAAGATATAGGCGCCATCGTAGTCGTGGCAGGAATGGAAGGTGCACTTGCCTCAGTTGTAGCGTCGATGGTAGATATACCGGTTGTAGGGGTGCCAACTTCAATAGGCTATGGCTTTGGTGCAAACGGCATAGGAGCGTTGGCATCTATGCTTCAGAGCTGTACCCTTGGCTTGGCAGTGGTAAACATTGATAATGGCATCGGAGCGGGCGCATATGCCGCATCGATTGCAAAGAGAACGACGAGGAGGAAATGAACTAACACTTTCTTTTGTAATTGCAGTTATAATAGTATTCAATTGTTCTGTCAATAGTGCTACAACAGACTGTCAAAGACATAAGAATCATGATCAAGATTAGATCTGACATATATGCTACTTTGAATTGCTATTCATAATCCTCATCTTGGCACGGTAAATTATTCCTCTTTGTAGTGGGACAACTAGACTTGAATTCGCCATCATATGTAGTCTGATTGACAAGATATTTCTTATATAGACTCAAAAGTAAGACGATATGCGATCTATACACACATGATGTAAAACAACAGACCCCATGGCTTTAATGAAACCCAAGTAGTGGTGGTAGTATAGTACATACATAGAATCTCATGACGTAAGAAACTTTTCTCTAAAGGCTTTCAGCGCAAAAACAATAGTAAATAGAGCAGCAGAAGAAGAAGAATAATAGTTATTGTACGTTTTGTCGGGATAAATACAGATTATTACATTTTGGGAGAAAAGAGAAAAAACAAGCCTTACAAATCAAGATTCACCGATTGAGTCTTTAACGTTTATAAGTGCTTTACATTGGTTGCTTCTCTAATCGTTGAATGGGGGATAACTGTGACTTATGTTCATACGCTAAAAAGAATTAGAGAAGATAAAACTAATTATCGCAAGAGATCGGCGATCCTGATCGGCAGACACCTATTTGTTACTGTCAGGATAAGCGATCAAAATGTCGCAGCCCAAGTTCTCAGGCCGACTCCTACAGGCGATATCGTCATCGCATCTGCTCACAGCAGGGAACTTGCTGAGCACGGATGGAAGGGCGCCTTTAACAATTTGCCAGCATGCTATCTCACAGGCATGCTATTAGGGAAGAAGGCAATACAAAAGAAGATCAATACTGCAGTCCTCTACATAGGCAACAACCACTTTACTTCAAGGGTTGCAGCCTGCATGAAGGGCATTGTTGATGCTGGCGTCAGTATGCCTGTCTCTAAAGAATCGCTTCCAGACGAAGATAGGATCAGTGGCCATCACATAGCCGAGTACTCCCACGCTGTGAAAGAAGATGAGGAAGAGTATAATTCACGTTTCTCCGCTATTTTGAAAAACGGCCTCAAGCCTGAAGATTATCCTTCGCACTTTGAAGAAATAAAGAGCAGAATTTCAGGCAAGCCTGCAGAAAAGGCGATGTCAAAGAAGGCATCTAAAGAAGCACCAGCCAAGGAAGAAAAGGCAAAGAAAAAGAAGAACGCCGCAGTAGAGAAGCGAGGCCAGAGAAAAGAGGAATGAGCCAAATGTCATCGTCAGCAAGACAGCATCAGGCTGAATGGAAACCCAGAACTTCGCTTGGAAGCATGGTGCTGGCAGGCAAGATAAACTCAATGGATCAGATTTATGAAAACGGCATGAGGATACAGGAGCCAGAGATCGTCAAACACCTTCTGCAGGACATCAAGAGCCAAGTGGTTCATGTGGGTATTGTCCAAAAGCAGACTGACGCCGGCGAGATGACGCGTTTCAATGCTCTTGTGGCTGTTGGCAATGAGACTGGCTGGTTTGGCATAGGCAAGGGCAAGGCTTCGCAAATGAGGGTTGCCATCGACAAGGCTACAACTGCGGCTTACCTGAATGTAATTCCTGTCAAGCTTGGCTGCGGTAGCTGGGAATGCAAGTGCAATCAGCTCCACTCCGTGCCGTTTAAAGTGCGCGGTAAGGGAGGCAGCGTTACAATTGAAATCATCCCAGGCCCAAGAGGCCTTGGTATAGTGGCTGGCGAGAACATAAAGAGCCTATTGAAGTTGGCAGGATTAAAGGACTCATGGACAAAGACCTTTGGGTCAACAAATACAATGTCTTCGACCACAAAGGCAATTTTCAACGCCCTCAGGAGCACATACAGTGTAGGATGATGATGAAACTATATGGCATATCTTGTAGTTAGAATCAAGGGAACAGTAAACATCCCCCAACAGGCCAAAAAGACACTTGATGGCCTCAACCTCGGCAAGCGATTTCGCGCGACAATAGTGCCAGAAAGCGCAGAATACCTAGGCATGCTGAGAAAGGTCAAGGACGAGGTAGCCTGGACAAAGGCAGATGCCAGCATAGTCAAAGAACTTCTTGAAAAGCGGGGCAGAAGAGCAGGCTACAAACCAATCACAAAGCCGGATCTTCCAAAAGAGTACAATAGTATGGATGACCTTGCATCCGCAATAGCAGAGAGCAAGGTCGCAATGAGCAAGCTTGGAGAGATCAAACCATGGTTCGCTCTTAACCCCCCAAAGGGCGGGTTCAAGAGAAAGACCAAGACCCAATATATGCAAGACGGAATTCTTGGAGAAGATGGCGAACTAGCCCAGATAGTCAAGAGGATGCTCTAGTGCAGCAAGACTTAATTAAGGTGCGAATGAACGTGATAGATATAATTTCAACAGCACAGAGCGAGTGATAATGATTTATGGCTACTAGGTTTAGAAAAAGCAGAAGACAGCGCGGTAGCAGGTACTGTGGCTGGGGCCAAGTCGGCCAGCACAGACAGGCAGGAAGCAGGGGCGGTGTCGGAGGTGCAGGAAAGCACAAGCACTTCTGGATGCGGACAGTCATCGAGGAGCCGAACCACTTTGGTCATGATGCTTTTAACTCTTTTAACCGCAACCTCGTACAGAGGTGGATTAACATTCGAGACTTGGATGCAGTATTTGCCAAGCATGGCAAGGCTGACGAAAGCGGCAGGGTTGTTCTGGATCTAACCTCGCTAGGTTATGATAAGCTGCTTGGAGGAGGCTCTATCAGCGGGGCTTATGTGGTCAAGGTAGCCAGAGTTTCAGAGAGCGCCAGGTCAAAAATTGAGGCTACAGGTGGCGGAGTTATAACAGATGAGCAGCACGACAACAACTGAGAACGTAGTTAGGCGGTTCGTAAAGACCGCATCTGTTTACGTTCCTCAAGTCCCAAAGCCAAAGAAGAAAATTTCTCTCGCTGAAAAGTTCGTCTGGACTGGAATTGCGCTTTTCGCTTACTTGATAATGGGGCAGATCCCGCTATACGGTGTCACGGACGACCCACGCTTTGACTTTCTTGCATTTGCACGGGTAATCTTTGCCGCTCAACAAGGAACACTGGTCGAGCTTGGAATTGGACCTATAGTCACAGCAGGATTGCTCATGCAGTTGTTAAAAGGCTCGGGTTTGATCAAGTTGGACTTCAAGAACCCGGACGACAGGTCACTCTTTACTTCAGCGACAAAGATAGTCACTATAATAGTAATTGTAGCAGAAGGTGGGCTGTACGGGGCTAGCGTCTATGGACCACTTACTGCAGAGGATGCTCCCTACGCCATCTATATAGTAATTGCTCAGCTCATAGGTGCCAGTGTAATCGTCATGCTAATGGACGAGATGGTACAGAAGGGATGGGGTGTCGGCTCGGGCCTAAGTATGTTCATCATGGCAGGCGTCGCCCAGACGATACTATGGAGTGTGTTCAGTGTAGTCCCAGCAGACGACGGACCAGTAGGCATATTCCCGTTCACAATAGACGCAATTGCTAGCGGGCAGGGAGCTGACGCGATCTTTCGTACTGGCCAGTTGCCAAGTTTATTTATATTGGTCCTGTCATTAGGAATTATACTTGTAATCGTGTATATTGAAGGCATACACGTAGATGTTCCTATAGTGTCAACTAAGTATAGGGGCTTTACTGCGGTATACCCGATCAAGTTACTTTATACCTCAGTTATACCGGTAATACTAGCATCTGCACTTTTAGCTAATGCTGTCTTTATGGGGCAGATGCTTTGGGCCAACTATAACCCAAATAACACCAACCCTGCATTCAACTGGATCGCTACATTTGATCCTGGTGCTCAAGGAGGAGGCCAAGCAAGTCCCACAGGCGGCATCCTGTACTACATCACCGCCCCTAGAGGCCTGGATATAGCGGCAGCCGATCCTATAAGGTCTGTAGTATATGTAATATTTATGGCAGCAATAGTCACGGTATTCTCCAGATTATGGGTAGAACTTGGCGGTCTTTCCGCAAGGACCGCGGCCCGCAACCTCCTTGATGCTGATGTGCAGGTGCCCGGCTTTAGGCGATCCGAAGGATCTGTAGAAGCCCTCCTCAATAAATACATCCCTTCGCTCACTCTACTATCTGGCATGATCATTGGTACTCTCGCCGGCATTTCTGATGTACTAGGTGTCTTTGGAACTGGAACCGGCATTCTGCTAATGGTCACTATCATGGTAAGCTACTACCAGACGCTGGTCAAAGAGCAGGTCGACACCTATATGCCCACTCTGGCGGCTCTAATTGGCAGAAAATAAACGTGCAATAATTGTTGGTATCCCAGGCGTGGGAAAGACCACCCTCATTACCCGCGCAGCTGAGATGCTAAACCAGAAGCGCAAGACCACAGTTGTAGTTTTTGGCACCATCATGTTTGAAGAGGCCAAAAAGATGGGTCTCAAGAACCGCGATGAAATGCGCAAGATGACTGTCGAAGATCAGAGACAACTGCAGGATTTAGCTGCTCAGAGAATCACAGAAATGAAGGACGACATAGTGATGATCGACACTCATCTTTTTATCAACACAGATGAGGGATACTATCCAGGTCTCCCAATGAGGTTGCTAAGCATCATGAAGCCAACGAATATTGTCATGGTTGCTGCAGACCCAAGGGAGATAGCAGAGAGGCGCAAGTCTGACCAGACTCGCCAGCGCGACATTGCTTCTGCAGAAAATATCCAAAAGGAGCTTGATATCTCGAGAGTTATGGTGGCGTCTTGCTCTATTCTGACAGGTGCGCCATTTGCAATAATCATGAACAATGACGGTCAGATGGGAGAAGCAGCAGCAAATATAGCAAAGATACTGCTAGGAGATAGAAGTTGAATCTGCTGCAGGATCTGTTGATGCAGTGGCCTTTAGCGCCCCAGTATACCTCACACCCGGCATTTCCTGACATGATAAGCGCTATGCTTGTTGCGCTAATAATAGCAGTGGGCATGAATTTTGCATTTGCTATGCTCAGGAAAAAGACCACTGACATTGAAAAGATGAACAGGGTCATGAAGGAGACAAATGAATGGCGCAAGCAATACACTGATGCAATCAAAAAGCAAGATAAGCCCAGAATCGAGGAGCTGAAAAAGAGGCAAGCCTATGTAAACAAGATGGCCCTTGAGATGCAGCAACAGCAGATGCGTCCGATGTTTATCTATATGATACCGTCGTTCATGATCTGGATCCTTGTGTTCCCTGCAATATTTGGCGCAACCGTGTCGCTATCGCCGATATACATTCCATGGATAACGTGCAGTGACGAAAATGTGCAGACCGACACCCAACCAAAATTAGATGAAAATGGCCAACCTGTAATAAATCCCGATGATGGAACCGCCCTTAACGGTCCCTGCCGATTACCGGGACAGGTTTACCTGTGGGGTTGGTTCCTGATAACCTCGTTTGCATTCAGTGGAATAATAGCCAAGGTGACTAAGACAAGCATGCCGAGCATAACAGGATAAGATGGTCGCCAATAAATTATTTAGTATAGTAATTTCAGGCTGGCCTGCCGTAGGCAAGACCACTATAGCTTGCAAGCTTGCAGAAGAATTTGACATTGTGATGTACAATGGGGGCGACATACTAAAGATGCTTGCCGAAGAAGACAAAGGCTATTCAGTTAAAAGAGATGATTGGTGGGACACTACAGAAGCAAAAAAGTTCATGGAGGAACGCAAATCAGATCCTTCCTTTGACAAAAAAGTAGACAAGAAGCTCATTAAGATAGTGAAGAAAGGAGGGACAGTCATTACAAGCTATACACTGCCTTGGCTTGTACTAGATGAATCAGTCATCATTATCAAGTTTTGGCTTAGAGGATCACCGGAAAACCGCGCCAAGAGGATGGCCAACCGCGACGGCATCAGATTTGCGGAGGCAAAAAGGATAACAAAGCTGAGGGACGAGGAGAATAAAAGGATCTACTATAGACTGTACGGCTTTCGCTTTGGCGAAGATCTGACTGTTTTTGACTATGTACTCAACACTGATAGGCTATCACTTGACTCCCTTGTAGAGATATCAAAATTAATAGTCAGACGGCACATAGGTGTACCACCTTGATGATGCTACCGCAGCTGAAGAACCTTATCAAGATAGATGATGACATTACCAACGATAACTACGGCCATTACCCGGATAAGAGATCAATTGAGTCGCTGCTGTATTATGGATTAGTGCTTGTGGATAAGCCGGCTGGCCCTACAAGCCATGAAGTTGTAGCATGGATTAAGCGCATATTGGGGATAGAAAAGGCCGGCCACAGCGGCACACTTGACCCCGGCGCAACAGGTCTTTTGCCAATAGGATTAGGAGAAGGTACCAAGGCGCTATCTGTGCTGTTGTTAGGACCAAAAGAGTACTATGCACTAGCGCGCCTGCACTCACATGTTTCACCAGATAAGCTAAGAAAAGTAATGCAGGAATTTATAGGTGAAATATATCAGCGGCCGCCTCAGCGCTCATCTGTCCGACGTGTGACTCGCGTGAGAAGCGTCTACGAATTTGACTACCTTGAAAATTATGACAGACTTGTGCTCATGCGTATCCTATGCCAGGCAGGCACATACATCCGCAAGATAATCTATGATATTGGCGAGGTGATGTCATCGGGAGCCACGATGGTAGAGCTCCGCAGGACAAGGGTAAGCAACCTGTCAGAACAAAATGACGGCCTTGTACGCCTGCATGATATTACAGATGCTTATCAGCGTTACAAGGAAAGAAAGGACGAGGAAAAACTGCGTAGACTAGTACTGCCAATAGAGCACTGCCTAGAAGGTATACGGGCCATCACCGTGCGCGATACAGCAGTCGACGCACTGTGCCACGGCGCACCCCTTGCAGTGCCTGGCGTGATAGCAGTGCCAAAAGACCTACGCAAGGGTGAGCTTGTAGGTGTCTACACTCTAAAGGGTGAGATAGTAGGGTTGGCACAGACTGCGATGACAAAAGAAGAGATCGAGCAGAACGTCCGGGGTATAGCGTTTGTCACGAAACGCATCATCATGAAACCCAACACATATCCAAAGGCATGGCGCTCAAAGGGCGAGCAGTCCACCAATGTCTCGATATCCTCAGAGGTAGACCTTGACAAGCTTGAAAATGAAAATCCTGATGAATTCTGAGAATTAATTTTAGAGGGTTTCGCCAATGCCTGGCCGCCTTCGATCTAGCTTGGCAATATTCTTTGCAAGGTTTTCAATTGTGCCTGGAATGTGACAGCGGCACATACAATCGTTGCAATCGACATGACTCCCTGCCTTACAATGATCGGATAACCCCTGAGTAACCAAAAGCACTAATTGATACTACATTCCTCAATTTTTAGCTTTGTCTTTTTGCCTATAATTAATATACTGATATGCTAGCTAGTGCACATGTTATGTGTGCCGGGGTCGCCTAGCCCGGTAGGGCGCAAGCCTGGAATTTGTCAAACCGGCCAGCTTGTGACCCGTGAGGGTCCCGAGGGTTCAAATCCCTCTCCCGGCGCT
>DASUUV010000056.1:0-23193 GCA_036373895.1 Nitrososphaera sp.
TGACTCTCTCACAGTATTTGTTGATGGTAATTCGTATCTGATAATTCTAGTATGACCTGTCAGCATTTTGTGTGCTCTAATGTGTGAATCAAAGGCGAAAACTAACTGGCAATGTTTACATACCCACATAGATTCCCTATCATTCATCTATCATATTCTATCTTCACCCATTTAAAAACAATGGCAAGTCGAATTGGAAGAACAACGAGCTGCATAAAAAATCTGTAGCCTAGTAAGATTTGTCATACTGTTAAATTTTCAAGCGGTCGCTAATGATCCTAAGGAAGAAATTTGTCAATGGCCTGTGATTCGTTGTACTTAAAACTTGAACTATTAACCCCCTCCACTCTATCTTCTTTAAAGCTAACTATTAGGTAGTTTTGTGCTAATATGGATTCACCGTTTTTGAAGCGTCATGAGACGTTTTTCTTGTTTTAGCCAGCGTATGATGACCCCCCCAAATTTTTAAGCTCTAAAGGTATCTCTTACGATTTAAGACCTAAGGTTTACGAAATCTTCTCGCCGTTTTCCGCACTACAAGGATCGACAGCAGCAACTACAAACGTAACCATTAGGTCGTGGGTCCCAACACGACTAAAACCGTTATCTATCATCTACTGTGCCTTTTTCTCCGTCAAGGAATTGGAGTGCTGCATCCAATTGTCCAATCTGATCCTCAATATCGCTTGTCAAATCTGCTAAGCCAGGTTGGTCATATTCTGGATCCATATAATAAGCGTCATAGAACAAGTCCACACTGTACTTTATGTAGACATAGTCGAATTTACCAGGATCTAGTCTGTGATTCTTAACTAAATATCCAATGATCTCTAAATGTCTATGTATGTATTTTCTTATCTCTTCTAATCGTTTCATTTCAGACTTAGAATATTCTCTTACACGTTCCCATTTCTCTGGTTTGGGATCTACATTATATTTATCGATAAGATCTTCTAATCCTACTAGTTCATCTTTAATACTGGATGTGTCATAGTGGATAACGTATAGGAAGCAATTCTTTTTTGTTATATCTTCCTCTATCATCTTAATAACTTCAGTACATCTATGATGTTCAGTATATCTATATTTTATGTATATGTGTATATGACTCTTCTTAGTATTTAGGATGTCTACGGTCACAACGGCCTGATTGTTCAACAGTCCAACATGCTTTTATATTCAGTAGATATTAGCTCCAAATTCTGTGCTTTTCTCTGCTAGCAGAGAAGACTATCGCTAGAGCGTGAACCTTCTGCTCGCACTGATACATCGTTGTCATAAAGTTGTTGCTCCACTTGTCATAATTGTCGCAATATTATTTTCTGATACTGTACCATTATCGTTTAAGTATTATTCTGGCACTGACATCTTTAACTGTCTCCTCTGGTATTACTGCTACTTGCTATCTTTGTATTGCCCTTGTAACTTGTAAAATATCAATGCTATGAGATTTTTTCAGTCTCTACAAGACCCTTCATAAATCTTTTATCGAGTATTATTATCAAATAATATGTCATACCATAAAAGAAAAGCAGCTACTGATTATCATCAATGAAAGAGCAATACAAATTTGGAACTGCTATAAATTGCATTGATGGAAGAACTCAGCAGCCTGTCATTGATTATATCAAGCAAAATTATGAAGTTGACATAGTGGATATGATAACTTTCCCTGGTGCCAATGGAATTTTCTCAAATGAGTTGCGCTATGTGGAAGCATCACTTGCAAAACATTCAGCATCTATATCTGTTGAGAAACATAACTCCCGAATCATAGCAGTAGTTGGACATTATGATTGTGCAGGTAACCCTGGAGACAAGATCTATCACTATATCCAAATCAGAAAGGCTCTGCAAGAGATATCTTTATGGAAACTCCCTGCAAAAGTCATTGGTCTCTATGTTAATGACAACTGGCAAGTTGAAGAAGTAAAAGAAGAAGAATAATTTACTATAGCTTCTGATTTGAAAACAATAGCCTCAACGTGATGCTATGTTAGTATTATATTATCTGCCATATCTGCGCACTCTCTGCTGATATGTCCTAATGGCTCGCATAAGATCAATCTTGCGAAATTCTGGCCAGAACACATCCATGAACATCAGCTCGCTGTAGGCGCTCTGCCATATCAAGAAGCCGCTCAATCTTTTTTCGCCAGACGTCCTCAGGATAAGATCAGGTGATGGCTGCGGTAGGTGTGACGTATATAGACATGATTCAATAGTCTTTTCATCAATTTCGTCAACTTCAATCATGCCCTTCTCGGCCATTCGAGCTATCTTTCTAACTGCCTCGATCAGCTCCTTTTGACCGCCATATGCTATCGCGATGTTGAGAAACATCGAGTCATAATCGGCAGTCGATTCTTCAAGCTTTGTCAATATCTGCTGCAAGTTATAGGGGACGAGCTTAGTGTCGCCTATTGCTTTTATCTTCATCCTGCGTTTGTGCACCCGCTCGTCATTGTAGAGCTTTTCCAGCTTCTTTTCAAGAAGCCTGTAGATGTTTTCAAGCTCTTGATCCTTACGCTCAAGATTTTCAGTTGATAGCACATACAGCGTGGTGATTTTGATGCCCACGTCATGTATCCAGTTCAATAGTTCTTCTGCCTTGTCAGCCCCGTGGTTGTGCCCCCAACTAGCATCAAGCAGATGCATGTTGGCCCACCTCCTGTTACCATCAAGCACAATTGCAATGTGGTTTGGCAGTGGATACTTGATAATTTCTAACTCTAAGTATCTTTCATAAAACGAGTATATGCCACTGAGCTGGAGAAAGGTATCCATCAGTGCTCTGCCTCCTCTATCAATATCTGTTTGAAATCCCATTTTTGCTCTTAGCTGCCTGTCTTTTGCTGTACTGATTATTCCTCATTTGCATATATTTAGACTGTGTTACTAATTTGAATCAAAATGTAAGGAACACCTCTTCAATCGGCTCTCTCACTCCCAGTGCACGCACCGATTTCTCGAATTCCCGCTTGCCATCAGAGACTAGGATCCGAAGATTACTCCTACCACTTTTTTTTGTCATTCGATAAAATGCAAGGAACTTCCTTACGTCCTTGGCTACTATCTGCGCCGGGTCAATGAACCTAACGGTAGGCAAGAGCGAATTGAGATATCGTTTTACAAAAGGCAGGTGAGTGCTTGAGAGAGTAATGACGTCAATCTTTTCATCAATGCTGTCGCCCAGAACGCGTGAGATCACATTAAACGTTCGTCGCTCATTCTCAAGATGCACCCCTTGTTCTATCAGCTCAATTATAGGTGAGGCATTGAATCTTGTTACCAAGATATGTTGGGGTACTTCCCTGCGAATTTGGTTCTCAAATTCCCTGCTCCTTATCATGCCCTCAGCGGCCATGATTCCAATATGCTTTTTCTTTGTGAGTCTGGCAGCCTCTTTAAGAGGTGGCCTGACTCCTATTATTGAGATGTCAGTTATCGTCCTTCTTACCTCATCGAGTACTTGCACAGAGGGAGTGTTTGAGGCAACTACCACTAGCTTTGGTTTGTAGCGCTTGAGGTAGTTTATTGTATTTACAATGATCTTGCGCAGCTCTGAATGTGACTTGGTACCGTATGGAAAGTGGACCCTGTCTGCAAAGTAGAGCAGGTCTTCATATGGTATCTCGCGCCTTAGCTCTCGTATTATCGAGAGGGATCCAATGCCTGAGTCAAACACGGCTACAGGGTTGTTCGTCAATGCTATTTTTTGAGCATGATGCAAGATAAATGTAAAGTGCGGAGTAATTCTTCATGGATAGTCCGATCAACGACCGCATGTTGAGCTTAAAGCTGACGGAGCAGCAAATTAGGAATAACTATAAAATTAGAAGTGCGAAAGCTGCTCGGGCTAATAGTAGAGATCGGCGAACCCGCGATAATTTCTGCAATTGTTTCATCGGTCGTGGCGATTGTGATACTGACAGTAAGGAGTTTGATAACGAGCCTCACAGATGGCGTAGAAACATTCCCGCAATTTAGAAAAACGGCTTCAGGTATACCGTGAACTCATTGCCTGGATGCCTGCTAGCTTTTCCTTATCTGGTCGACTAGCATCCCGGGTTTGATGTCGTCTGCCTTCTTGAACTCTATCGAATCAACAGCAGCATAGTATGGAAGCACATCAAACTTATGCGGTTTTGTTAAATCATGCCATCCAAACTTGATGTACGTCATTCCGTTGCCGTAGTCGCTCTTGAATTTGTTCAGGCTAGACAGGCTAAAAGATGAGCGGTAAAGCACGTAATTGATCCTTTCAGAGCTCATTTGTATAGGGTGGGCAATGAACTCGTATCTTGTAGGGTGCTCAACAAATACTGTATGAAATATAGGGACCTCCTGTTGCTGCTGACTTGCCATTACTTTTTCCCACCCCCGCTCTGCATTGTACCGCAAATCAAAAATAGGAGCTATGACGCGCTGCTTTTTGTCGCCAAAGTACCCTATCCCAAGAAATTCTGAGAACCTAATGATAGGGGCAGATGTCCTGTCGTTCTGCAAGATAGTCTGCTGAACCCGTGATCGAGATATATATAATACTATATCGACCAGCATTTTCAACTTTATATTTATGAATGCAATATACTACTGCAATGTTTAGCCGGATAGGAGCGGTCATCTTGCTTGTTTCCAACATGAAAAGCTCAATCAGATTCTATCGCGACACTCTTGGTATGGAGCTAAAACAAGAGTCAAAGGACTGGACAGAATTTTCAACACGCGGCACGGTGCTTGCGCTACACCCTGCGAAAAAGAAGAGGATCAAAAAGAACAATGGCATGCTCGTTGGGTTTAGCATAAGCGACTTTGACGATGTTATTAACAGCCTGAAAAAGAAAAGGGTCAAATTCTACAAAAAGCCCAAACAGGAGCCATTTGGTAAGCATGCAATAATCCAAGATCCTGACGGGCATTTGATATCAATTGTTCAGATGCCACAGGAGGAGCTTTCGCAAATTCCATATTATCACGGCTTTGCACCTGCCTGATCCTTGAACCATACGTACACTGGAATAAGGGGATGCGCCAATCTTGTCTCTTGCGCTCCTTTTCTATTGTAGCACACCATGACCATCCTATGAATCAGCGCCGAGCAGATATCTGACGTAAGCTGAGAATCCCTAAGTGGACCATACAGCTCCAAAAAGTAGTCCTGCTTGTAGTATGCAACATGATGCACAAAGCAGTCAGATATTATCGCTGGATCCCCTGCTATTCGTTTCTTGACATCTTGTGGTTTTCTTTCAACAGCCAATTGCAGTTCTCTATTGATGTACTTACTCCTGATGTAATCTGTTTCAAGCTTGCTTGCGGAGCTGTTCATGTAAATATCAATCTCTTGCCCCAGCTGGGAGGCAGTGTGCTGCGCAAGGCTGCTGACTTCCTCAATCTCACCTTCGCCTATCCTGCTGTTTCTGCCGTATAGATACATTATGCACATCAGCTCATCGGGACCTACAAAGGGAAAGTTTACTTTACCGGCAATAAATCCAGAGATGCGCTCTCCAATGTCATCGGGCAAGATCATTGCCATGTAAGAGTCGATGACTATCATGTGAGAAAAACTATTTAACATGCTTATAGTTGTATGCATCTTGCAACACTAAAGTATGTTTGAAATTGATAGCACTAGGAAGATTCACCTCATCGTGCACGGGCAGCATCAGCTCATAGAGCCTGTGAAGGACAAACTTGCTGCCGCTAAATTCCTGCGAGAGAATATGCAGCCTGCATCCCTTGACAAGGCCGGTGACATTGGTGATTATGTGGCTATGCTGTGGCCGCCCATGGCTACAAAGGAGATCGTGGTGAGTCAGATAACTGGCACAGGCAGCGAGAGTGGGCAGGGCATGGGCGCATGGGCCTCAATAACCCAGAAGGAGCTTTTTAGGGTACCACTTTGACATTCAATAGACTCGTTCATCACAAGCTGACCGTCTCTAAAACTAGAGGACAATTAGTTTAGCTTATGGTTTATCGAATTACACACCCGCAATTAATAGCAAATCCTCCCTCGAATTTGCATGAATGCTTTCGATAAGAATTGGAGTAATCAAACTAGGGCAAGCGCAGGAGACAAGTTGAAAGAAGCACTGGCAGCTCAGGGTCCCCTCAAACCTAAAATAGAGACAGCAGCTAACAAGCTTCAGTTGCAAATATCAAAGTTAGACACCATAGTTACCAAACTAAACGAGAGAGATGCCTCTTTGTTTAGGCGAGTAGTCGATGCTGTACAGAGGCACGACACCGATACTACAAAGGTGCTCTCAAACGAGCTTGCCGAGGTGCGCAAGGTCTCACGCACGCTGGGGCAAGCCAAGATGGCATTTGAGCAGGTCTCGATGAGATTATCTACTATACACGATATGGGAGACGTAATGGTTGCGCTAGGGCCAGCAATAACCTCAATAAAGAGCCTAAAACACGGTCTTGGAAAGTTCGTGCCAGGTGCCGACAGCGAGATCAACACCATGCAGACTTTGCTCAACGGCATCATGATGGAGTCTTTGCAGAGCAGCGGCCCTGGAATCGAGGTCAATACCGGCTCTGGCAGCGACATCGATCAGATAATGATGGAAGCTTCGGCAGTCGCAGAGCAAAAGATGAATGACAAGTTCCCATCGATCCCTACTGGCAGGTTCAGGATCTCAGACACCGAAAGTCAGCAGTGATGTAAAATGGTATCAAGAACCGGAATACTTGCAATCTTTGGAGCGATAGGGTTTGCTATAGGGTTTCTAGCGTTCTTAGCATCGCCAACTGTTGCACACGCATTAGCAACCATCCTGCATGTGGATGCAAGTGTTGTCTTTGCCCTGATAAGCGGAGTGGCAGGAGCAGCCATTAGCACAAGTGTGATAACCTTGTGGGCTAGAAGACCGTAAACCCTTTACTCTTTCTTTTCTTTTACTGTCCCTTTTCTGTATCCATGTGTGAATCTTGCATCATACACTTTTGAATATTCATATTTTGCTGGGGCAATGGCCTCACCGACAATTATCAGTGCCGTTTTGATTATCTTGGCTTCCTTTGTCCTCTTTGCAATGTCTCCAAGTGTCCCCTTGATTATTTTTTCGTCTTCCCACGTCGCTCGATAGACTACAGCAGCAGGCGTCTTCTCTGTATACACTCCTCCTCCGCCCTTTAGTAGTTCATTTACTACCTCGCCTATTAGGTGCACGCTCAGATAGAATGCCATAGTTGCACCATGTTTAGCAAGCTCGGCTATTGATTCGCGCTCTGGAACTGACGTGCGAAGCTCTGCCCTTGTTATTATCAAAGTCTGTGTTACTCCCGGTAGCGTCAGCTCTAAGTTCATGTCTGCAGCCGCTCCTAATAAAGCAGTTACGCCTGGCACAACTTTGCACTTTATGCCGTCTGACTCCAGCTTGTCTATCTGCTCTCGAATTGCGCTGAAAAGTGCTGGGTCACCATCGTGGAACCTTATAACAACCTTGCCTTCTATTGCAGAGTTGTACAGGATCTGATAGATCTTTTCTCTGTCAATTATTGCAGCATCGTAGAGCTGCACATCTTCCTTGGTGTATTGGAGGATCCTCGGGTTAAGAAGTGAGCCGGAATAAATAATAGTATCTGCTTCTTCTACCAGTTTTTTTGCTCTAAGCGTGATAAGCTCAGGATCGCCAGGGCCTGAGCCCACAAAATACACAGTCCTAGTCTCTGGCATTTTTCTTTGCCACCATGATAGAAAAGTATTTCTCAGCCGGGCCTTTTTTGCCACGGAGCTCTGAAATTTTTTTCATCTCAAGCAACTCGCCTTCGTCTGAAACATTCTGAGCTATTGCAACAGTCGCGCTGTCGGGAAATCCTGCCTCTCCCAGCATATCAATTACTCTGTCAAAGTAGCGTCCGTCCTTTAGAAAAATGACGGTGTCACAGGCGGTGGCTGTGCGCTTGACTTTTTCCAGATCATAACACGCTGGTACGATAGCTACGGTTTCGTCGCCTTCTGCCAAGCTTATCCCTGCTTTGGCGGCAATTGCAAACATGGATGTCACACCGGGCACGATTTCGATTTCGATGTCCTTATGCGTCCTTTTCAATTCGCGCTGGATATATATCCAGGTACTATAGAGCGCCGGGTCTCCGACTGTAAGATATATGACTTTTTTGCCGGTTCTGACTGCGCTTGCAATTTCATCAGCATTTCTCTTCCAGTAATCCCAGAGCGATTCCCTGTTCTTGACCATTGGAAAAACAAGGCTGACTGTCTTGGCAAACTTGCCAATATATTTTTCAACGACAGAAAGCGCGATGCTGGATTTGCCCTCTCTTGCAGTGGGTGCAAATATCATATCTGCGCTTTTTATAAGATCTGCTGCCCGCACTGTGAGAAGGTCTGGGTCTCCTGGGCCGCATCCAATACAGAAAAGCTTCATGGGTTACAGCACAATCACAGAGCAATTTAAATTTACTATGGATAGAGTTGATCGCCAGTGTAGCGGTCGATGATCCTTATGGCCTTAGTCGGGCAGGTGGCTGCAGCAGCATGTATACTTTCATAGTCGGCGCATGTTTCGCACTCGACCCTTGCCTTCGGATTGACCATTTTGTTTTTTTCCACCACAAAGACTTTTGGCGCAAGAACTTCGCAGCTGCCAAACGCCATACATAGCGAAGGCTCAACAATAATGTGGAATCTGCCCCTAGGCGTATCAAGTAAGTATGGCCCATTGAAAACATCTGCAATCACACTTTCGTTTGCCATTTTCCATCTCTTGGGATTTGTGTGCGCTGGCTCTTGCTTCGGCTCCATCTCACGTGAGCTATCAAATTCCATCTTGTCATATTGCGCCCTCTTTGTTTCATCTGACAGAACTTCAAACGCAGTGTTTATCTTTTTTATCATTTCTTCAGCATAGACTGAGTTGTTCCTATCCGGATGATATTTTCGGGCAAGCCGCCTATAGGCGTACTTGATCTGCTTGTAGCTGGCCTTCTCCGAAACACCAAGAACAACATAGTAGCCTTTGCTGTCTGTCAAGAATAGACAATTGTAGGTTAACTCAATTATTATATCTTATTCTAAAATACCGCTAGGCAGCATATCGCTAGCGATATTTTTTTATATTTTTTACAAATTCACTTCTGCTGCCTAAAAAGAACAAGCTTAAGAATAAGTGGTCAGATAATGCTAACGGTTATGGCAAAAGCCAAAAGCAAGCAAAAGAAGGGAAATCAAGCAAATCTCTCAAAGGTAAGGAAGAAGGGTAGTATGAAGAAAAAAGCTACGACTAAGGTTCGTAAGGGCGGCAAGAAAAAGGCGGTCAGGAGAAAAGCAGCGCCTCGGCCAAAGGCCACGCGTGTTAAAACAGTACCTAGTCCTGCGGCATTCACCGAGATTGTATCTGAAGAAGTGACATCGTCTACTCCTGCTCTAGGAGAACAGGAGACGATAGGATCAACTGGGGTTAACGAAAGCTAGTCCACATCAACTGATGGCAATAGCAACACAAACTCCATATAACAAAATATGCATAAAATGCCTCTATATCCAATGGCGGGCTTTTTGGGTTGGCCCTCAATATGGAATCTCCTCACTTTTAACTGTCCCTCTTTGATATTTTCCTTACCTTTAGGGAAAGGAGTTGGAACAACCTTATATGAAAATTATAGAAGTTTTATCCTGCTGTTGCTAGTAATTGTGCCGGTATTCCCGCTATCAACGTTATGAAGGCAACTACTAGGCAACTACTAGCATACCATCCCATAGACATGTGGAAAACATTGAGGCATAGTAGCAGAAATAAACAACACACATCAATACCGACGTACAAATCGTGTCCATCGTATACCTGGCCAGCGGACCCTGTGTTCTGTTATTCCAATTATGCACAATATTGCCTATTTAAGGTTGGTCAGCTGATCGTGGTTAGGTACACATCTGTACGGACTACTTACCGGTAAGACGCCTTGATGCAAACAAAGGTTATATTGACAAGTAAGTCAGCAGATGTGATATTGATCGCATATTCTAGACGAGCAGATAAACTAGACTAGCTGAGAATGGTGCTCTACAGCAAGACAGTGACATGTAAGTAGTTCAGTAGGATTGGCAGTGATGCGGATGCATGGACCTTCTCTCAGAACAATGTTTTCCTAGCAGGCGGATACACTATAGACGAGTTCGACTTCTCGCTAGATGATGTTATTGATGCAACCATGCACTCTAAAAGCTACATGTGTATATCCCAAATGCAATATCTAGTCTAGAGCCGGAAAGCAGAAAGCAGAAAAATTGATCTACTTTACAGATCAAGCTGATAATCACAGTCAATGCAGTTTGCCTATATGTAACACACGCAGCATAACAACTACAGACAAGAACCTATGATAATCTGCCATTGCATTTAATTTTCTATAGATGAATTGTGATAAATAAAACTGGTGTGCTATACATACAATCTTTATAAGCCTTATTCGTTTATGCCCACTATGATTCTGACTGTTTACGTTGTCATTGCATTACTTGCCACTGCTGCCTTCGTTATTGTTGGCTATGGAATCAACAATGGCATGGCGGCAGCCTCGATAACCACTCAGCAGCAGTCATCTATGGTGAGCGAGCAGCATTCAAGCGATAGTGACAGCACAGTAATCCGGCAGTCATCAGGCCAGTCCCAGTCGAGCTCTACCAGTAGCTCAGTTATAACTAGCGAAAGCAGTAGCAGTGAGGGTGCCTCTTCTTCAAGCAGGATAGTAAGCAGGACAGGCAACGATAATCTTCAAATAGATAGGCAATCATCAGGCAAGATTGCAAGCTCTCGTCTCAACCTCACAAGTGGTGAAGTGGAAGCCGTCCTCTTTGGCGACTGGTCTTTAAATGGCACGTCAGGATTTGTCGCCAATTTTACCTATAAACCCTCAAACGGTACTGCCCCTATAGAATATAAAATGAGCGGGCTTGAGCTGCATTCCATTAATCAGATAAATGACAATCTAGTGCTGGCAGGTACAATAGATGTTGCTTCAAACAGCACAGCTGCACTGCAAGATGCTCCTGTCACGACAATGATCCAAAACGGTATACTGGCTGTAGGATTTGGAAACGCGACTCAGGCTACTGATCTCTTCGGAGGGATTCCGATACTTGGATTTGAACAATAGGGGACAGGCAAAGTTACATTTAGGGGTTTAAGTCTAGACCTAACATCTATGAATTCAGATCTTAAAGCTGGGTTCAGAAGGCTGCTCAGGTCATTTGATGATAACCCTGACGACGTCGTCCCGATAACAAGAGCATTTGGACTTGCAACCAAGGCCCATAAGGGACAACATTCTGTGAATAAATATGAACACTATATTGGTCATTCCCTGAGAGTTGCGCTCATTCTGGCCGAAGAGCTCAAGATACGTGATACTGATCTTGTATGCGCTGCGCTATTGCATGATGCGCGGATATCTGATGACGACCTGAAAGAGTTTGGAGAGCGCGTATATTCTACATTGAGTGCTATTGATTCATGGGCCAAAGAAAAGGCCCCAGAAGAATACTTTGCCAGCATGACGAAAGCGTCCAAGGATACCCGGTACATCAAACTTGCAGAGCGGCTGGATGATATCCGAAGCATGAAAGGACAGAGTTTCAAGGATAAGGTGACAAGATATAAAGAAGAGACTCAAAAATATGTCGTCCCGATTGCGATTGCAACTGATGATAAGCTGGCATTCAAACTCTCAGTCGCGCTTTATGAACTAAAATGATGGGCGGGGCACGCATCTGCCATCTGGCCCTTCTTTATGTTTTCTCCAGTGCTTGCCGCACCCAATGAGTCTGTGCTCTGTGCATCCACAGATAGGGCAGCTCCTTATCTTTTCTTCTTCTTCTTTCATACCTCAACACATATAACTACACAGGTATTATTTGAGGTTAAGGTCAGAGAGAGACATACCTGTTTGTATGATCCAACTAAAGAGGCAATCAAAAGATTTGGAAAATGAATACTCTGCTACTGTTGTGTATGAAATATCAAGCTATCTTTACTATCTAAAATATTTTATTGTATAAGAACAGTTGTTGCATCGTATAGCTGTGAACGCAATCATAATATCCAATTCCCTTTGCTTCCTTTGATCTCTGGAACATCTAGAGTAGGTACATTATGCCCCCTGAAACAAGCGTCACAAACTCCACACCGGCAAGCTCTTTTGCCCTCGCTATTACTGCATTGAGCCACAGGCTGTCTATGCCCTGACTCCAGATCGTGATCTTATTGTAGTGTCTTTGCATCCCATGGAAAAAACCAATGCACTCCTCTACTGTGCTGTTGGGATATTTCTGACCCACTTCTTCAACCACCGTTTTGGCCTCTGCTGGCAAATACAGGATTGTAAGCGTTGGAAAAGGGATCGCAGCCGAAGATGACAAAGAGGAATCATCGTCCAACATTTTATCTGAACTACCGACTGCGCTTATATCATGATTTCGAAAACATGTTTGTGTATTTGTAAACCATGTAATCTTACACAACCTTATATTATATTATCTTCTAACAAACTTTTATAAAAAGAAGCCGTTCATAACGGTTTACACAACCTTATATTATATTATTTTCTCTCTCTGTCTCTCTTTTTTTATACATTTGATGCAGAATTCACTCTTGAAATTACCTATCGATAAGTATTTGATAAGCTATAATGGTACAATTCTTGCTTGCTACCAGAATTGCATTTGTTTACGGCATGTTGTTCATATCGTCTGGCTATAA
Organism: Nitrososphaera sp.; assembly: GCA_036373895.1. GTDB lineage: Archaea > Thermoproteota > Nitrososphaeria > Nitrososphaerales > Nitrososphaeraceae > Nitrososphaera. The sequence goes on from DASUUV010000056.1 coordinate 12,738, forward strand.
TACAAAGATTGAATCTGCAACTTGGTTCGAGATCAGCTAGCAATAGACCCTGTCAGGAAATTGAGTTTATGCCGTAACGTCAGTACACTTTCTTGCGCTTCCGGCCATTTCGGTGGCCTGAACGTGTTAAAGGGAGCCGCCTCTTTTTGGGGGCAAAGGGATAAACATAGGAAAATTTATTATGATGATGATTGGGACGGGGCAGGGACTGCTTACCGTTATGTTATGTATCGTGCACGAGTTTGGACAGGTAGGATTCTTACTCGACAATAATTACATAATATTGCTTACGTCCACTGCTACTGGGCTTGGGATGATATTTGCAGTATTGCTTCTTATTACCTGACGAAAGGAAAAGGTGAGATTCTCTATTTTAGAGCCACAAGGTTCATTATGCAAAAAAAGAGGTTAGATGTCAGCATACATTGAAAACTCATGCGGATGAGGTCTCACAGCCAACTCTACATGTTCCTTTTCCTCGTGCTCTATTATTCTATCTATGATCTCACTGTCAAATATCGGCTTTAAGAACACGTTATCACTTCTAAGCTCCTCGCATGCTTCTCTCAAGCTTGCTGGCAGTTGAGTTATGCCAAGCTGGCGCCTCCTCTCTGAGGTCATCCTAAAGATATCCTCATTCACTGGGTTACTTATGTCCTTTTTCTTTTTGATGCCATCTAGGCCACTTGCAAGAATGGCTGAAAACGCAAGGTAGGGATTACATGAAGGATCAGGAGCTCTAAACTCGATGCGCTTTAGGTGAGCAAACTTGGTTCCTTTGTAATGCACTGGGATCCTGATTATTGCAGATCGATTGCCGGTACTCCATGCCACATACACCGGAGCCTCGTAGCCGGGTACAAGCCTCCTGTAAGAGTTGGTAGTAGGCGCTACGATTCCCGCAAGTGCTCGAGCATGTTCTATTATGCCTCCACAAAAATAGCGCGCGGTCTGCGACATTTCTGCGTACTCGTCAGCAGAGTCATAGAATAGGTTCTTGCCCTTATTCCAAAGGCTGATATTAACATGCATGCCGGAGCCATTGTCGAGCGCTATCGGCTTTGGCATCATCGTCGCAATCATGTTTTGTTTTTTGGCAATATTCTTGACAATATACTTGTAACCTTGAACGGCATCGGCAGCATTAAGCAAGGTATCAAATCGAATGTCAATCTCGCACTGACCTGCAGTCGCTACTTCGTGGTGATGAGCATCGCACACTATGCCGAAATTATTCGTAAGTACATCAACGCATTCGTTTCGGTATTCCATGAGGGTGTCACCCGGCGCGCTTGGTAGGTACCCCTCCTTGAGCCTAAGCGCATAGCCCACACCGTCGGTAGACCAAGGTGCTTCTCTTGATGTAATGTGATAGCTCTGACCTTGGTATGGAGTCATAGTGTTAACCTCAAGCTTATCGAAGACAAAGAATTCAACTTCTGGCCCCCAGTAAGAAGTGTCAAAGCCTTGATCTATAAGATACCTTTCTGCTTTTTTTGCAATACCGCGGGGGTCTCGTGGAAATATCTCACGTTTGCTCCCTCCGCTCAAAATATCGCATATCAGTCTTGCAGTAGGCGTCCCAATCCAAGGCACGGTGGCATATGTAGCCGAATCAGGCCTTATAATAAGATCGGATTCATGTATTTCTGTAAAGCCGCGTATTGAAGATCCGTCAAGCTTTGGAAGGCCATCAGTGAAATCCTGGATCCGGAACATCTTGGAGTCTATTGTAGTGTGGTGGAACCGGCCAAAAAGCCCGGTGAACTGCAAATCGAGGAACTTGATATTGTCTTCTTTGAGCCGCCGCATGACTTGTTCAGCACTAAATGTTAATGGCTCGATCCTGCCGTCAACCAATTTATAAGGCAACTGAAATATCCCAACAGTAGGCACTAAAATCCTATAATTTAAGGCTTAGTGAGCCAAATGTCAACAACAGCAGGGCAACAAAACAGCAATGAAATGGACGCCGAGAATAGCGGTAGCCTTGCACTCAAAGATGTCTACAAAATGTTAGAAAAAGAAATTGAAACACCCACGCTTCAGTTAATAGAGCCAAACACTTTGCAGAAAATAGCAGAGGCACTAGGCAACCTGAAGGGTCAGGCCTATGAAGGTGTCGAAGCAAGGGTAAGGGATAGGATGGTCGAGATGCTTGAGACTTCGTCATCTCTTATGTTAGAGACAAGACAGGCCAAGATCAGCTCGGGAGACGAGCCTCTGGACTATTCAAAGCTAACTGATGAGGAAAAATATGTCCTTGATGGCAAACGGGAATTAAACAAAAGAATAGACGAAGTTATCACTGCCTTGGTCAAAGGTAGGCCAAAGGTGCTTGAGTCGATATCTGCAAGGATACGCTCAAAACAAATAGTGGTCAGATTCCTCAAACCAATAGAAGCATTTGTTGGAATAGATATGAACAAGTACGGACCATACGCGCAGGAAGATGTGGCATCCCTTCCATTCGAAAATGCTCGCTCGATAATTGATGGCGGTGGAGCCATCGAAGCATGTGTAGAATAATCCGGAAAAATAAATTATGTAGGGCCTATTATTAACAATGCAAGCCTGCTTCGTTATAAAAAAGAGTTGTTCAACTAGTAGTTAATTAGTAAAAAATCAGCTCTGCGCAGGTCAGAATGGCCAAGACGATAGTTTCAAAGCACCCTCTAAAATAGATGACAATAGAAAGTTGTAGAAGTGGTAAGGAAAGTGCCAAACTGCTTTACTGGAAAATACACGCGAAAAGAAAGCCTGTTTGATGACTGTGTGAAGATTCAAGTGCTAGTCATAATATCTCCTATGGATGGACTATGCTCAATTGCCATGCCTGCTATCATAAAGACTAAAAATTCTTATTTAGCATTGACTGACAGTGATTGTCGATGGTTCATCTTGGCATTGACATTGATCAGTTCATTCTTCTTACTATATATCCTGCAGCCGTGTTTTTCGCCATAGGATATGTAGCAAAAAAGACCAAGATGCACGCTGCGAAATCATATCTTCTGCAGGCAGTAACTTGCATCGCTTTTGCAATCGCCTATGTTTTTGCAGTTCCAAATGGCGGCGCGCAGGGTCTGGCAATAGTGCTTGGAATGTTTGGTGTACTATTGCTGTTCATGGCAAGGAAGCAAAAGATTGAGCAGCCGCAGCAGAATGTCTAATGCGAATTTAGCATCTTGTTTGCGAGCTCGATCCTGCTATCCATTAGCCCTTCAATCCAATTGTGAAATTCGTGCTCGGCGACTTCATAGCTGCAATTGTGTTTGCTCATGTATTTTTGGATAAACTTTACCTTAGTCCAGAGATAGGCCAGCTCGTCACTGTCATCGAGGCTCATAAATACACAAGTTCTAAAAATGTAAGCATTGTACTTAAACTTGACGCCTATTAGCAAAAGCATATTACAATATATAAAAAACTGAATAAATGATGATTAGCAGATGATAGAAGATAAAGTTGCAATAGTTACAGGAGCAAGCAGCGGCATCGGCTATGCTACCGCTCTAGCCTTATCTAGGGCTGGTGCAAAAGTCGCAGTAGGCGCAAGGCGTATGGACAGACTGGAACCGTTGCAAAGTGAGATCATCAAAAATGGAGGAGAAGTTTTCGTTCAAAAACTGGACGTCACGATAAAGTCAGAATGTGACGCATTTGCTGATGCTGTCCTGAAAAAGTGGGGTACCATTGATATCCTTGTTAACAATGCTGGTCTCCAGCCACTGAGCTTTTTCAAGAATCTCAAGGTTGAGGAGTGGGACAAAATGATCGATGTCAACATCAGGGGAGTGCTTTACTGCACTGCTGCAGTAATTACACCTATGGTGAACAAAAAGTCGGGACACATAGTCAATATTTCTTCTATAGCTGGAAGAATTGTTTATCCCGCAGGGAGCGTCTACTGTGCGACAAAGCACGCCATTACAGCGTTCAGCGAAGGTCTTAGACAGGAGTTCAGCCAGAGGTCTAACATACGGATTACGTGTATTGAGCCAGGAGTAGTGGCTACAGAACTTATAAACACTATAACCGACAAGGCATTGGAAAAATATGTTGAAAAGACAAAGCATATGGAGGCGCTGCAGGCAGAAGATGTCGCAAATGCCATCGTATTTGCAGTACAGGCTCCAAATCACGTAAATGTAAATGAGATATTGATAAGACCTACAACTCAAGAACGGTAAATATATACTTCTTTGGAAATCACTTTTTGGATTGGACCAAAGCTAGGAACGATAATGATTGTCGTACTCATAAAGTACAATACTAATTAGATGATTTTGCAGCATGATGCTGCTTGCTTTGCAGTCATCTCACAAACTAAGTCACAATATCGGACAAACTAAGGTAAGAGAATCATAACAAAAGCATACTCTGATATGGTTGTAGTTATTCTGCCTTGTAGGGTATATTAAGTGCCAGAAGCTCTGACTTGAAAAGTCTAGTCTCTAATAGTTGACGAGAATATAAGCTTTAAGAACATCATCTTTGCAATAGGCAACACAGCTAAAATAAGGATGAGAGCAAAATCTGCCTAAGACTGGCACATTTGCCTACGAGCATGCAACGATCTCATCTAGACAGAAGAATGACAATTTTGGCCTGATAATTCCACTTAGTCCCTCATAAACAAACAAGAACAAGCTAGACGGTTCTGCCCTTGTATGTATGCCACGGGGGCGTGCCTGTCTATACAGGCCTCGCCTAGCTAAGTGAATCACTGTCGTTTCTTCTGTTTCAAATCTTTCTGATATAGCAGCGTTTATTTTTGTTGTTAGTATCTTGTGGGCTTCTTTCAAAGTTAGATTTGGTCTAGGAATACATGAAGTTGTGCTGAGAATGCATGACCTAGAGGTCTTATCAGTACATCATCTACATTTACAGGAGAACTTCTGCTCGACAAATCTTGCAATCTGGTTTTTTCCATCTCATGGTTTTTGATATACTTCTTTGTCTATTAACTTATAGATAGATGCGTGCAGCGGCTCGTGCTACCCGTAAAGTATAAATCAAAATAAGCGATTCTACAACTGCCATAACGATGAGAGATCAGTTTGCTTTTTTAAGAGATAAATGCAAGACGGCAATTGCTGCCATGAGCTTGGGTGTTCTCTTATTATTGCCAGCTAGCCTTGGGTTTTGGAGCGGGGGAACAATCATAATACAAGAAGCATTTGGACAATTGACTCCTGCTCCTCCTCTCGATGGAGGAGAGGAAGACGGAGAAGAAGAAGAACCTACTACTTTACCAGCAAGCGCATCCATGTTTCTGCTACGTGGATTTATAGGCAGCAGCCTGCCTGTACAGAGTGGAGATATTCCTAGTGAGAATAGTAGTAGTCATATTGTGACCGGGCGATTTAGAGTATTTGCAAACGAAAGCCTTATTCATCGGTTCGTAGCTGAAATGGATCTAGCAGCAATCGACGGAACAGCAATCAATGGAACAACATTCCACAATATTACGATCGAAGAGACTACACCTCATAGGTTTGAACTGACGGAGAGTGGAAATGGAACTAATACCACCACGGCAACTGGATCCATTCCTCCTGTTAGCTCTGATATAATGACTCGCATCTATGTTGATAGCAACACACCTATCATAGATAATGTTCCAATGACACTAACAATTAGGAGTCAAGTTCTTGCAATAGAAGGTATTGATATTGATGAAACAACTATAACAGATACAGGACAGCTGGACATCCTAAGTATAATTGATGGACAATCAATCTATGGAATTGTATCAAGATAGATATGTGCCATCATATCACCTAATTCGCCACTCATTGACTTGAAATCAACAGTCAATTCCAACCCATTTTTCAGCAGGGTCTACTTTATTGTCTGGAATTGGCGTAATATAATTATTCATTTGCAACTGTCCTGAGAGTAAACTCGTCTCTTATTGGATTTTCTGGTGGTCTGGCATTTATTGCGGCTATCTCTACTGTTATTGTGTATTCTTCATTGCCTTTGAGAAATGGCCCTTCCACATGATATGTTCCAGTACTGCTGAAGTCAGGCCCATATGTTATTGTTTCATTATTATTGCTTGATACTAGTTCTAGCGGTAATGATTCGCCTGATGTAACAAATGTTTCTGAAAAGACAGTGTCTGTACTATTCATCATTGTGACATTATAAGTGAGTGGTGTTGTTCTATCAAGCGGTACTGTTAGTGGTTCAAAGTTTAAAAGTGCTCTTGAATGTTGCGTGAGATCAAGTACTGGGCCTACACCTGAAGTTAATTCAAAATTATTGTGTCTTTCCATTGCATCACTAACTGATACTGATGCAACTCTCCATGGATGGATTTCACAATGATACACAACCTCTCCTGATCTGTCAAAGGTATATTGGAAGAATGAATTTGCAGTTGCTGGCATTAATCCGGAATTAAATAGTGAACCCACATCTGCAGCACCAGGTGGTCCGCTTGTTACTGTATGCGGCTGACCTAAATCATTGTTAAACCATGCTACAGTAGTGCCAGTGGGGATAGCAATGACAGATGGGTAATAGTGATATGGACTTTCCATTTGAGCAGCTCCCGGGATTATGCTTACTGCGTATGCGGCTCGTACATTTTGTAATGTAGCCATGCTTCCAATTTGTGCATAGGAATTAATTGGTGATGTTACTGTCATAGTAGTAATAATTGATGCTGCAAAGATCAATAGCAATATGAGAATGGATGCTGTTGTCCTAGTTAGGATGGATATTTTGCTGTCGTGTTCCATGTGCTCTACAGATAGAGCCGGCTATTCTTTAAGGATGTCTCCCTATCCACAATAAAAATTGTCACATGGACCTTACATAATTAACCGTACCAGATGACTATTGAAATAGCAGAGAGGAATTGATTTTGATGTCCTCAAAACCTTTATTATCGTTAGCAGCATCGAGGAACCACCACCTCATACACTACCAAAAAAAGCACTGATAAAAAATTCGTAGCTAAAATTCAAAGACCGGTCGCTCATTTATGTCAAGAAGTATTTGCTGTATCGAGGGATCAGCCTACTACTATAGCATCAGGTCTGTGTGTCATATCCTTGTGTGTTTTCTTATATCCATATACATTAGGTATGAAATGCATAATAGTGATAGTTTTGAACCGGTAAAAAACAAACTCGCCAGCTAACCCCAATTGAGACGAGCTGGCGAGGATGCGATACGTGCGCCTCTGAGACCTTAAAGGCACACGCACTCAATACAGTTTGATATGTTAAGTTTCTGGAGAATTTTTATTTGTATGCGACTTTGTCTTTAGTACTAGCAAGTGTTTAAGGAATCAAATAGCCTTCATTATGACGGAGAGTTATTCTCCTTCTTTTGCTCACTGAAAACTTTCTTCCTAGACACTCCTCTGATCCGCTTGAGAAATACAACTCATTAGTCGTCCTCGTACTAGTACTGCATAGAGAAGAAGAACAGAAATCAAAAGAGTATTAGAATACAAGAGTCTCTATAGCTGTCTTTTTTGCTGCACCAAAGAAAAACAAATTAGAAAAAGGAAGTTGGTGTGGTTTCCTGTATGTACGTACGTGTATGTGTGAATCACATCAGCTGCTGCGGTAGAGAGATCTAATTCATATCTGTGTCTTCTACTGCTGAATTCATATCTGTGTCTTCTACTGCTGAATTCATATCTGTGTCTTCTACTGCTGAATTCATATCTATATCCTCAGCTGGAGTTATGTCCGTGACACATACAGTTCGTAATATGCCTTCTTCTTCAAATACTGGGTCTAGTTTGAATGATACGACATTAGACACATCTTCTCCCAGTGTCATTGATAGATCTCCAGTTATGCTATGCCATCCTTCAAATTCATCAGTTGGTACATCGCTAATCCTTGCTCTGTTATCGTTGATTCTCACCTCTCCTGGAGACTGCCAGGTGATGTCTACTACTCCTGGATCTTCTCCACACTCTGCAACACCCTCGTCAAGTGTCACAAAATGGTTGTGCCAAGCCGGATCCAAAATGTAGTTTTGATCTTCGCTGTCTAGTACTCCTGCGTGTGTAGTGGCAACTAGAATGGCATCTCCATCAGTTGTGAGAATTCCATAACCAAATGCTCCTTCGCTTCCATCGGTTGGAATCACTCCTTCAGTGGTCAATCTCGCACTGAGTTCATCATCGTCTACTGTAACTCTAGCTCTTTCTATGATGAGGAAGTTCTCTAGTGTAGTTGCAAGAACTGGCGCAGCAACTGTTGTTCCAATAAATCCAGCTACTACGAGAAGCCCCAGCATTATTTTGTCGTTCATCTCATTGTCTCAATAATCGTTATTACTTATAGGAACTGGGAATTGCCGCTCTCAGTTCAGACTCTATTTAATGATACCAGAACAGTGCGTACTATGACATGCTTGTAAATATAGTTATTATCTTTTCTGCCATAAAAGAAGAAGAAGTAATAGTAGTAGAAGAAATGTATTATGTAATCATATATATTTTATAGCGCTTAGCTGGGAAGAAGAAAAATTAATGCCATAGAGCTCGAAGAAGAAGAAGCAGCAGTAAAGCAACGCCCAATCGTTACAGAATCTTAGGGATACTACAGGGCTGGAGGGGGCGAAATCTATTCTGAAGCCTAAGGTTCCGCAGGAGATACCAGAAATCCTACTGCTGCAGTAACACAGCTGTCGGGATAAGAAAGAGACTTCTCTATCTAATACGATTGAAGATCTTATTGACGTCAGCAGCAAGATGAAGCCGATAGAATAATCGAGCGTTTGATCGCTTCTAAAAAATTAATTTGCTATTCTGACTTTTTTTCAGGCTTGGACATTGTATAAAAGCCGTGAGCTGAGATCAAGAACGCGGCAAAGGACATTTTGGTCGCAAATACTAAGTTCCAAGGAGTTTCAGGATTTGGATATTCTACACTAAGATCATCAAATCTCATTACTCCTCTTATTGCATCTGTAGTAATCAGTGAGTTCCATACGATAAAGTTGTATACAAATTCATAGAGAGCCACAACTGCCATGGCAAGTACTATCAACTGCAGGATAGATTTGAGCCATTGGGGAATACCTTTTACCTTTTCGCCACCCAATTTGACCACGCAATACCATCCAACCACCGACACTATCATCAAATAGGTGGTGAGCTTGGCCAGCCCTTTGAACGGGAATTCCGTCTCTACCAACACTTCGCCTATTATGACCCTACCTGTCTGCAAGTACTCTCCAAGGCTTACATAGATGGCATAGAACGTTATCGATGCCATAACAAAGGCACAAAAGTAAAAGACACCAAGAAATATTTTCCTTGCCTTCAAGTCATCCTGTTCAAATGTCGTGCGCACAGGGATAAAGTATGTCTACATGCATGATATATGATTTACTTTAATGCATTGAGTAACTTGTCTGCCGGCAGTGTATTAAGGATGTCTGATTGTATAGCCCAGCCGCGCCTTGCCTGTGCTATACCAAATGTAAGAAAGGAGTAATGAATAGGATGATGCGCATCAGAGTCGATGACCAGCTTGACTCCATTTCTTACTGCCATTCTCACATATTCATCTTTTAGGTCGAGCCTATCATAGTGCGCATCAATTTCAAGAACTGTGTTAGTGTCCTTTGCAACCTCAATTACTTTCTCAATGTCGACTGGGTAGCCAGGACGCCTGTTTATGAGCCTGCCAGTGGGATGGAACAGAATATCGACGCTTGGGTTTTTGGCAGCTTTTATCAGCCGCTCTGTTTGGGTTTCAATTGGCAGGTTAAAATGTGAGTGTATTGCAGCGCCTACGATATCAAGTTTGTCAAGGACCGTATTTGGAATGTCAAGCGAGCCATCCTTCATGATGTTGACCTCAGCTGAGGAGAGGATACGGAATTCTTCTCTTAGTCTGTCATTGAGTTGCAATATCTTGTCTGCCTGCTCCAAAAGTTCCTGTTCTTCAAGGCCACCGGCGAGCGCCAGGCTCTTTGTGTGGTCAGTGATTGCAATATAATCAAGACTAAATGCCTTAGCACCGCGGGCCATCTCTTCTATGGTTGCCGTTCCGTCACTGTTTTCGCTATGTACCTGCAGGTCTCCTTTCAGGCTCCCATACTCGACTAGCTTAGGTACCTTGTCTTGCCTTCCAAGCTCTATCTCGCCGGCATTCTCTCGCATCTCTGGCGGGATCCACTGTAGGCCTAGTGTATTGTATACTTCCTCTTCTGTTGCTCCTGCAATGCGCTTGTCGCCTTTGAAAACACCCCACTCATTCAGACGAAGGCCTTTTGATATCGCTATCTTGCGCAATTGAACAGAATGCTCTTTGCTTCCAGTGAAATACTGAAGAGCCGAGCCCCAGCTTTCTTCAGGCACTACTAGTAGGTCAGCATCGATACCGCTGGCAAGCTTCACAAATGCCTTGGCCTGGCCCATGCCAAGAATCTCTTGTACCTCTGGCATTTTGACAAAAAAATCTAT
>DASUUV010000057.1:0-6419 GCA_036373895.1 Nitrososphaera sp.
GCAAAGAGAATCGTCCTATTTACCAAGTTTGCATACATTATATCATATAGTGTCTGAGATGCCGCACTCATTAATACAATGTTCTTCACAATGTCTGGACGCTCTGCCGCAATTCTTGGGGCGATAGTTGTGCCTTCGCTAATCCCCAATAGTGTAATATTACCTCTATCAACCTCAGGCTGTTGCATGAGTACCTCTAATGCCACTTCAGCGTCTCTTTGAAGCCGCTGAACTGTAGCGTTCCCAAAGACATTAGCATCTAGAATGGTAGCGTTTTCACCAACCCCTCTTTTGTCGTATCTTAGAACAATGAATCCTCTTTCGGACAGATACTCTGCAATTTGCAAAAATATTCTTTCTCCAGTTTCTGTTCCAGATAGTTCAGGTGGAATGTATCCATCCATATCAGCGGCACCAGAGCCATGGATTAGCAGTACTGCTGGAAATGGTCCATGGCCGACTGTTGGCACAGTTAGCTGTGCTCTTGTCATTATCTGCTGTTGCCTGTCTAATTCAATTGTAAGATCTCTCTTCTCGATAGTTTGCAGAAGTTGTTGTGCGTCGGCAGTAGAAGAAGGGAAGATTGAAGGTAAGCAAACTGATGCAAAAATAATTACTACCAAAGATATCGCTGTTGCAGCGGTCTTCATTAATACAGCTCCACTACGGTTCATCTTGGTAAATATCGATTATTTAATCTAGCATCTAGCTATTGGCATATGCGTTGATTTGAAGTGCACAGTTTCATATAGCTATTCTATGTGTATTCCCCATCAGCCTTCTTGCAAGATGTTCTTTCATTGTTACTCATACTTATCACTATAGAAATCAAGCAATATGCTCATCGGACAACGCTACACACATTATTTCGGGAGACGCGAGGCGGTGGTTAGAACACTTTCTCTTTTACGCATATCAGTAACAGAAGAATGTGCAATATGTAATATCAGCTAAAGTGAACTAAAAAGCTGCAATATATAGCATATATCATGAAAGAGTTCTGATATGTAGAAATATTAAAAAAGACCTTATAATCTAATTCATCTAGAATTCACGCGAAGCAAAAAGATCAGATATCTGCGACAAAAGCTGTTAATTAGTAGGAAACGAACTTACTATGGTGCAAACTACACCCAAATCACGTCCTACGGGTGTGACAATCATTGCAATTCTCAACATTATTGGAGGGATTATTATGCTCTTTTTTGGTCTTGCATTTGTTGCTTTAGGCGCTATCATTCCTTTTGTGTCGCAATCTGAATTCCAACAGCTACAGCAGAATCTAACCGCCGGCGACGTTGGCGTTCCTCAAGTTGCTCCCTCTTTGATAGGTGGAGGGTTTCTAGCGGTTGGCGGAATACTAGTTGCAATAGGTATTTTCTCATTTGTAGTTGCGTATGGATTATTAAAAGGAAAATCTTGGGCTTGGACACTAACCCTAGTTCTATCAATCGTAAGCATTGTAGTGGCTGTAATTTCGATTGCTACCACCGGGAATCCCTTTAACATAATCAACATAATCATAAGCGGAATAATCCTCTACTACATTTACAGACCACATGTCAAGGCGTATTTTGGCAAGGTTGGAAGAATCAATAGTACTCCTGCCGCCTAATTGTAAAGAGCTCCAGCCTTGTCGGTCTTTTTATACTCCTGTTCAGGGATTTTTACTGCTGGTTGGTATTTTACGTCATAAACTACTTTGGCTATATATAGGGAGGAGGCTACTTCTGAGCAGAAGTGCTTGGGAAGAAGAGTGCTCTCATTTCGTAACTTCTTCCGAAATACCAATGATACGGTCTTCTGGAGTCCCATCAAGTAACCTCACACTTGGCAGTTTTGGGAGAGGCCCACAACCAGCTCTTGCAGCTCTAGAATACCAATCGCCATACTGTCTTGATACTTGGGCACCAGGGGGTATTGAGGCTTGTTTGATTCAGTTCTGATTGTCTGCGCAACTTGGCAAGAATTTTCTTTTCTAGCCGCAGTGTAATTGTTTCAGTTTGGCTTATTTTCCTAAATCAGTCTTAATATGTTTTCAAAGATACCTACCTATTTACAGATTCTCACCTTTTGTTTTCTAGGTTTCCATCCTATTACAGTGTATATACCTCTACATCTTAACTAACCAAATTCACGTAAAATAACTGCTGCATGAACAGAGACTATAATCAATTACAGCAGTCTTTATTGCTCAAGGTCATGACGAGATAATGAAGATACAATCTAATAGCGCTCTTCAAATGCCATTGACGACAATCACTCTGATCCTATCTGGAATATTTTTTGTTCTGTATCCAGTGATCCGACCGTTCTCTGACGAATCATCCTTGCAAGGGGCTGCAGCATTCACTTCATACTCTTGGGTATTAGCGCACTCCCTAGCCATAGCCGCCTTCATACTGCTTACCTTGGGTTTTCTTGGGCTGTATATTCGTATAAAAGAAACGAGAGTTGAACGTCATGCCATGGTTGCATTAGTTCTGATTTGGATTGAAGTAGGATTGACTCTTCCTTATTATGGGGCAGAAACTTTTGGCTTGCATGCAATAGGCCAAGAAGCTCTTAGACAGAATAGTCCAGAGCTACTATATCCTTAGCTAATTCAGTTCGTTGGCAAGAAGGACTTGTCGTCATTGGATCCGGGCTTCTCCTTCTGGCCGCTGGTACTATATTGTATTTGCAGTGGCTACATGGAAATCAGGTTGGCTTCCCAAATGGAGCAGAATTCCTCTTGCTATAGGCTTCACGCTTTATCTCCCGCAGTTCGGCACGCCCCAAGATATCCGAGTCACTCACGGACTGCTAATAATGATCGCATGCAGCTTGATAGCTTGGTCTATATCAAACCGATCTAAGGCTCCGAAGTTACAAAAAAATGATCATAGAGATGGTTCGTAGTAATAGAGACAATAAATGACGATGTCTGTTAACTTATTATTGACTCATGCAATATTAAGACAGTTTTATAGCTGAGGAATAGTTACTGCCATTTCCATTATAAGTATAATATGATAACAACAGGTGGAACAGAAGATGTTTGAAACGGCTGTTCCACCATGCACCTAATCTATGTATCATACACTCCTTAACATTATGGAAATGAAGATTATGACGAGGTCTGAACGTAAAAATAACAGAGGAAAGATCCAGATAATGGCTGACGTACTGGCGCTTGCCACTTCTGCAATAAAAAAGACTCACATAATGTACAGAGCTAACCTCAGCTACGAGCAGGTGTACCTCTATCTCGAGGAGCTTATCTCAAAGAGGTTGATGGTACAGGATTTGTCTGCTGATGGAGTAGTATATAGGACAACAGAAAAGGGAAGGGAATTTCTGCTACACTACACGCACTTGGTACAGTTCCTCGAAGAAGAAGAAGAAGAAAAAGAAGAAGAGCAGCAGTCGAGAGTTGAGTTAAGTTCACCTTACGTGAGAAGAAGTTGATGATACTCTAGCTTGAGAATAGAAACAACAACAACAAACTCTTTTTGAACATATGATAATAGCATGCAGCAAGAAACATTCGTAGCAGAAGAAAAATACTGCTTTCACATGTTGATACGTTTATCTAAGGATTGAAAATGATAAAGGACATGGCCTATCAAGAGATAGACTTTGGAGAAAAGACAAGAAATCTGAAATAACAAAATGACAGCCAGTATTAAAGTCTCAACCGCAGATTTTGCTAGCATGAACCAAGGGCTAATTCACTTGCTGTAAGCAATTGATAGCAGTCCTGGCCGCTCTATTCCTACTGTCAAGCTGCTAAAGAAGCTCAAGTCAACAGGTTATGGCCGGCACATAATCAGCCGTGCAGTAAGAGAGGGCTATATCGCGAGAAAAGAGCAGCCACCTGAAGGTAAGGGTAACTATCTTGTAGCCAATGATTTGAGGCCAAAGGGTAAGAAGTTATTAAGGGAACTGTCGGATGTTAATAATTGTAATATGACTAACTGATTTTGCTTTATCTCTCTCTAACCATCTATATAGAAAATTCTCTCGATATGCGTCCGTTGCAAAGCGCGTCGATTATGCTTTGACAATATAATATCACTATATAGAAGAGCTTTAGCAGCCCACGCTCTAATGGATAAGAAGTCCACAGCCGGATTCTTACAATCTTTTCGCTTGCTACTTGGTATTCTCCAAGAAATCCTGTATAATTGCACTGAATTCATTAGGTACTTGCCACATAGCGCCATGTCCCGTTCCCTCTATGACAACGAGCTGCGAATTAGGTATTCTTGGGGCCGTCATGACAGAATTAGCAGCTGGTGCTAGGAGATCTTGGTCTCCAACAATCAGTAGAGTTGGCTGTATTATGTTAGACAATCTCTCGCAGGATCCTTTCCATGTACCAACTGCTAATCCCTGTTGCTGAATAATCTCAGGGGTAGCTGATCTAACTGGCGTAAGCTGAACTACAGTATTCAAAATCTCCGGATGTTCCTCCAACCATTCTGGTGGGAACATTATTGGAGCCAAATTCGTAGCCTGTTGTTCTGCTGTCATATTTTGCAATACATGAGGTGATGCAAGTGTCATTAACGTTTCTGCTGCTTGTCCCGAGGGATATACAGTTTCGTTACCGCCGCAATAGGTCGCATGAAGTATTAATCTGTCAACTTTTTGAGGGTAATTGAGAGTTAGCTCCTGGGCAACAAATGAACCAAGTGATGCTCCAAAGACATCTGTCTTTTCTATGTTTAGAGCATCAAGTAATCCTGCGGTGTCATTTGCAAACTGTTCAATAGAGAATGGTTTTGTTCCAACTGTTGTCTCTCCCATTCCACGGTTGTCAAATATGATCACTGTATGGTTAGTTGCAGCCAACTCTGATAGTAATGTGGGATCCCATGCCTCTTTAGTTTGACTAGTTCCAGGAATAAATAAAATTGGCTTGCCTTGTCCAAACTGTTTGTAAGCAATATTGATGTCTCCAACCTGTACATACTCTGTCCTAGCTCTCATGTATGTATTATCTTCAGCAGGCGCTTGCTGATCTGACATTAACACCCCTCTCAAGTAAGTTGACATAGCGTCAACATATTGCTGTATCTCCGGCGTTATAGACATAAGAGATAGAGCGCCATGGGCCACACCAGGCCATATTGATAGATAGTGTTCCTGACCGGCTAGTCTTAGTTTCTCGGCTAGTAAGATACTGTCGTCTCTCAGTGGGTCAAGCCCCATGGCAGCAATATACATTGGCGGCAAAGCACTTGTAAGGTTGTCAAGTATTGGAAACGCTAAAGGATTACTCCAGTCCTCCGGTCTTTGAAAAGTCAGGTTCATCACCCATTGAAATTGAGTTTTTGTAGTCCCATATTCGCCGTTGCCAAATAGTCGCATCGATTCAGTATTTTTATCTGGAGTGTAGAGGCCATATAGAAGGTATAGAGCTCTTAGCGCATCTCCTTGACCTTCGTTACGAAGAGCTATTGCGCTAGCTAACGCCAAGTTTGCACCTGCAGAATCTCCTCCAAGAGCAATCCTGTTAGGATCAATTCCTATGCTTTCACCATTTTCTTTTATCCATTTCACTGTAGCAATTACATCGTTTAATCCAGCAGGAAATGGATTTTCTGGTGCCAGTCTGTAATCCATTGCAGCAACTAACAACCCTGAAGAGTTTGCTAATCGTCTAATTGAACTGTCAAAGTCATCAACACTTCCTATATTCCATCCTCCTCCATGTACAAAGATTAAAGCTGGAGAAGGTTTACTTCTCACTCCTGGGTCATAAATACGCAAATGGATTTTTGTATCCGTCTCACTGCTTGGAATATAACGATCAACCACAAAAGCCATCTTCGGAGCAAGCGCGTCTAATTCTGCTAAGGATTGTGATATTGCGCGTGAATTCTCAACTGTCCAGCTGCCTTTAAGAATGGCAAGGTCTGTCTGTCTAGTGGCATTAATAGATGGAAAGAAGAACTGTTCTTGGCTTGGAAAAATAAAATGTGAGGACGTATTTGATGCATGCTGTTGGGTAGCTATCATACCATCGTCTTCTAATCTGCCGATATCACTAACAGCAAGAGAGGGTAAGTTATTGCCAGCTTGTTCTGTTTGGCTTTGTTGTTGTCCGTCAGATGAAACTTGCGGTTGGCTCCAAGCGAACTGATGAGTGTAATAAAGAGGGAAAAGCAAAAGTGAGATAACTATCAAAGTCATCGTATTATGAAATGATATCGCAAATTGGTTCTTTACCATCGGTTTAGGTCAACAACATATGGGCTTTTAATAGTTGAAGCAGTATCTTACGCCATAACAATCTGAAGATTTGTTATATCGGTTAGAAAGCAGTAAATGGATGAGAAGATAACATGAGCAACAATTAGTGATGGTAGCATTACCAGGGGAAAAGACAGTGATAGACATAAAAGCCTAAGCTCAAACTGAGGAGAAAT
>DASUUV010000058.1:0-11394 GCA_036373895.1 Nitrososphaera sp.
GATTCGTACAAATTCTGAGTGTCGTCGATTAGCTTCTTGAGCTTTTCAGCTAATCCACCTAAAGTGTCGACGCCAAAAGACATCAAAAAATAGAGAGCCAGCGGGCTTTAAAAACGGTGTGCCTGCTAATAGTTGTTGTTGTTGCTGCCGCCGCCGCCGTATCCGCGGCTGTAGCCATAGCGACTGCGCCTTCTGTCGCGGCCATATCCTGTATGGCTCCCGCCGCGCCTATAGCCACCGGAACCTCCTCCGCCGTCGCCGCTGCCATAGCGTCGTTCGCCACCCCGCTCATTGCGGTAACCGCTTCTGCTGCCATAGCCACCACGCCACCGGTATCCACCTCCTCGGCCAAACGATGGTTGGCGCTGCGCTATTACCGGCACAATAACTCCAAGCTCATCATTTAGCTTGCGGATTGGCAACTTTGTCTGCGCAAGGATCCGCCCAAAGTCAGAGATCCTGTCGTTTGAGACAAGTGAGATTGCGTTGCCCTCTCCCCCTGCTCTTGCAGTCCGTCCAATCCTGTGGAAATAGACATTCGGGTCCTCCGGCACATCATAATTGATTACATTTCCCACAGCCGGGACATCGATTCCTCTTGCTGCAATGTCTGTTGCAACAAGTATGTCTTCAGTTCCTCTCTTGAACTTGTGCATAGCATTGTCCCTCTGTTTTTGCGAAAGATCCCCGTGAATAGTGACTGCGCTAAAGCCCTCCTGTCTGAGCTTATATGCAAGCCTGTCTGCTCTTTGTTTTGTTGCAGCAAACACTATGGTCTGTGATTTGGCATTCTGGTTACGCCGAATGAAGTCCATCAAGTGTTTAAATTTTTCCCGCTCTTCTACTACCAGATATGATTGGTCGATGGTTTCAAGCGTGATTTCTTCTTCATTAAGTCTCACGTGCTCAATCTTGTTCTGCCTCATGTATTCTTCTGCCAGCCTCAAGATCTCTGGCGGCATCGTTGCAGAGAAAAGGCATGTTTGCCTGTCTTCGCTGACATAGAACAAGATGAACTTAATGTCGTCAATAAAGCCCATGTCAAGCATCCTGTCTGCTTCGTCGAGTACCACGAACCTGACATCATCTAGGATTATCGAGCCTTGCTTGATGTGATCAATAAGTCTGCCCGGCGTCGCAACTATTATTTGCACGCCTCGCCTGAGTTTGTCAAGCTGTAGGTTGATGCTTTGGCCGCCATAGATTGTGACTGCCCGAATTCCAGTGTACTTTGCAAACCGGTTGATCTCGTCTGTCACCTGCACCGCAAGTTCTCTTGTCGGAGCAAGTATCAAGACCTGTACTGGGCCACCTGGCTTGATCTGTTGCAATATGGGCAGACCAAAGGCCGCTGTCTTGCCGGTTCCTGTGTGCGCCTGTCCCACGACATCTTTACCCTGCAAAATAAGAGGTATAGCTGTCTCTTGTATGGGAAATGGCGCCTTAAATCCATTTTCTGCGAGTGCTTTTGTTAATTGTGCACTCAAACCCAAATTTTCAAAGGTTTTTGTCATTTTCCTTTTCACTTTTGTATATTTTTCTTTTGTATTCACAAAAGCCACGGAAGATATGAAAAGTCATTATCTTGCTCATACTTGACAAATCCGCCGTATAGAAACTTTTGTCTTGCTTTGTTTAGACAAGACAATGATATAAGGTATACGGTATCGTATTCAGTTTAAATTTTAAGCTCTCATAATGAGCATGGTAATACATGCCTGACCCAGATGCTAAGCGCCTGCTTTGGTTCCTTTTTGCCGGCTCTCGAGGGGGCGAGAATAGGATTAGGATAATCGATCTTCTTAAAAAGAGACCTTACAACATCAACCAGCTTGCCGATGCCCTTGGAGTCGACTACAAGCTGGTACAACATCATATTGGCGTGCTTGAGAGGAACAACATGGTCACCAGGACTGGCGAAAAGTATGCAGTACTATACTTTATTTCAAACTACCTAGAAGTCAATATCGAAGCATTCAACGAGATCCAGGCCGCGATAGAAAAACAAGACAAATCTGGAAAAAAGTAAATAAGGCTATTTCTCTGAATCTGATGATTATGGCTCTGCTGATGGACATCAGCTCCCTGGTAAGCATGGCAAACATGGCTATACTAGTTGCGTTGCTGATTGTGTATGCTAGGATATTTATTAAGACCAGAGCCACTTTTACGATCGGCCTTGCAGTTTTTGCTGGTATGCTGATGCTCCACAATGGAATAGCAGTTTACGCGTACTTTGCAATGGCGCAGCTTTATTCTGATGAGTTGCTGCCCTACTTTGCCGGGATACATATTGCAGAGCTTGCAGGGCTAATAGCTCTTCTGAAGGTAACAGTATGGCCTGAGGGATTAAAGATCACCAAAGCTGCATCATAGACTGCGGAGAGCAAGCTAGAGATCTGGTAGAGATCTGGAAAAAAGTATTAATCTAAAAATTGGCAGATGCTGTATGAATTGGTAGAGACTAGCGTTTTGATATCTGCTCTGGCCGGGGCAGGCTCATTTTTCTCGCCATGCATCTTGCCGATAATCCCTGCATTTGTCTCGTACCTCTCTGGCACAGCTCTTACCGAGATCCAGAGTCAAAACCCTAGCCTTAGCGGCGCTTCAGTCGCCATGAAGAAATCCACAAGGCTCAACATCTTTCTGAACACTGTCTATTTTGTTCTTGGGTTTTCGCTTGTGTTTGCCATCCTAGGTGTTGTATTGAACAGCTTCCTTGCCAACGTCGGCACTGGCTTTCAGACCACTTTTCAGGTGATAGGGGGCGCAGTAATAATTGCATTTGGAGGATACCTTATCTTGTCTATGAAGCTCCGCTTCCTCAACTTTGAAAAGAAAATGAGAAACCTGCCTCGGTTTAAGACTACCTATCTGACATCTTTTGTGTTTGGAGCTGCCTTTGCTTCTGGTTGGACGCCCTGCGTGGGCCCAATACTTGGGACAACTCTTACGCTCGCCGCCACGTCTCCTGGAGCCGCCTACAATTCACTTCTCGCATATTCACTTGGACTTGGCTTGCCGTTTCTCATAACAGGCGCCTTCTTTTCGCAATCAACAAAGATAATTCGCAAGATGGTCAAGCATCTGAAATATTTTAACCCGCTAATGGGTGCTATACTGATCGTGCTTGGTATACTTGTACTCACAAACCAACTGAGCATAATCGGCAACTTTCCACTTGCAAACGAGATAATTAACTTGCAAGGAGGATGAGGAGGAGGAGGACTATGAATACGGACAACCTGAGTGCACTGATAGTAGGCGTTGGGGTGGTGGCGCTTATCGTCGGCTTTGGAATATATTTTAACAGCCCAGAGCTCAATAATGCTGCCTCCGGTCAGCAGAAGAGTTTTGTGCCTGCCGCCATAGTTGAAGATAACGGTACAATAACGAGAGTGCAAATAGACAAGTCGCAGTTCGAGCTGGCTCCAGAGCTAACAAATGTCGACGGCTACATCAACTCAGAGCCAATAACACTTGCAGATCTGAGGGGCAAGGTGGTGCTGGTAGATTTCTGGACGTACAGCTGCATCAATTGCATCAGAACTATTCCATACTTGAACGCATGGCAGGAAAAATATGCGGATGAGGGTCTGGTGATTGTGGGAGTACACACGCCAGAATTTGAGTTTGAAAAAGACTATAACAATGTCAAGGCGGCAGTTGAAAAATTTGACATCAAGTATCCTGTAGCGCAGGATAACGAAAAGGACACATGGGAGGCATATGAAAATCGCTATTGGCCGCGAAAATACCTGATTGATAATGAGGGTTACGTTCGTTACGATCACATCGGAGAAGGCGCATATGCTGAAACCGAAAAAGTCATCCAATCACTCCTTGCAGAGCGCACACAATACATCGGTGCAAATGTCACAATTGATCAATCAATAAGCAATCCAGAAAGTTCGCAGAGTGTCAACTTCGCTAGGATCAATACACCTGAGCTGTACTTTGGCTATGAGTACTCAAGGGCGCCACTTGGAAACTCGGAAGGATACAAACCAGACCAGGTAGTCAATTACACGGTCCCTGACAATACCAAGATTGTACCTAATAGGATATACCTTGCAGGTGAATGGAAAAATAATGCCGACCACATGGAACTTCAGAGTGAAGTTGGACGCATTGTGCTATCATACTCTGCCAAGGCAGTCAACATCGTTGCAGGAGGCAAGGGCGAGCTCCATATTTTGGAGGACAGTGCACCATTAGACTACAGTTCAAGCGGCACGGATATCTCTGAGGACGGCACGGTCAAAATAGATGGCCAAAGGCTCTATAACATTGTAGAGCATGAAGAGTATGGCAACCACCAGATAGCAATCGAGGTTGCAGGCAGAGGGTTCCAGATATACACCTTCACATTTGGCTAGAGCTTGTCGGCCTCTGATTTCTTTTAAGTTTCATAGCATCATATAGTGTCCCTCTTTTTTTGGTAACAAAAAAATCATGTTACGGTAATAAATGACAAAACTTTAGTGCATCCCCTAAGCTAAAAAGTCTTGGCCTGAACAATCAAAAGAATCTATTAGAAGTTTTTGCGCACGCATCACTATCCCCTCTAAGAGGCACATCTTTCTTACGCTCCAGGTGTACCTACGTGTTCTTTCATTTGATAAATTAATACAACTCTCACAACAGGAGCATAGGCCTTTCGACAGATTATTATATTCTAGTAAAAGAAATAACGAGATTCCCTACCATCTGGAATGAAAATTTTCTGTATTGTACGCAATAGATACCCTGAGATAAAGGCAAACATTTACTAGGCTATTGCAGCATCTACATTAATATTTCATACACTCTCTACAAACCTTCCCTGCATCGGGTCAATTCTTCTTCTGAAATCCAAAGTAGCACGAATGGCAGTATTCCTTGCCATAGATTACGCCTTGTGTGCCGCATTTAATACAGGCCTTTTCGTGATCTACAGTAGACTCTAAAGATTTGGCCTTTTGGAGGCACTTGCCGCATATAGGGGCTTCAAGGTTGTAGCTGGACAAGAATCCTGCACCGCACTGAGTGCATCTCAGACTGTACATTTTTCCTTTTGGTTTCCAGCGTTTGAATAATCCCACAAAGTAGCTATTAGTGCAGCGGAATAATCAATGTATCGTTAGAGCTCTTTTGTCTGCTAATTAATTTATCGGTATGCTGATATTATACTTAGCAGCACACTGCATTGACACCAGAAATGTCTGATACAAGCCGGCTTCTAGTGCGTAGAATAAAAGACGGCACAGTAATAGATCATATTGAAGCAGGCAAGGCACTTCTGGTTTTGCGAGCACTGAGCATTACTGGCAAGGAGGGCAACGTGATCACTGTCGCACTCAATGTGCCAAGTAGCAAACATGGCAAGAAGGACATCATAAAGGTCGAAAACAGATTTCTGGAAACTAGTGAAACCAACAAGCTTGCACTCATTGCCCCACGGTCAACAATTAACATCATCCGCGATTATAAGCTTCTGGAAAAGCGCAAGATCCAGATGCCCCATTCAATAGTCGGGATCTTCAAGTGTCCTAACCTAAAATGCATTACAAATAGCGGCGAAGAAATAAGGTCTCTGATAGATGTCATCGACAAGGAAAAAGTGGTGCTTAAGTGTAGATATT
The DNA here is from genome assembly GCA_036373895.1 of Nitrososphaera sp. Taxonomy (GTDB): domain Archaea; phylum Thermoproteota; class Nitrososphaeria; order Nitrososphaerales; family Nitrososphaeraceae; genus Nitrososphaera. The sequence continues at coordinate 5,625 of DASUUV010000058.1, forward strand.
GCGCCCGGACGCTTTCAACTGACGAGCTCGTGTTTTAGGGACGTAACTTAACTGTCCTCCTCGGGTTCCATTCTACATTGCTATGTTGTATCTTACTGACAGCAAAATGAAAGCCGATCAGTGGTGCAAACACCACCACAGTTATAGCTGCAAGAGTATAGTTGCCAAGGTATAGCATATAGACTATGATGCCAGCGCCAGTCATTATCTCGATCCACGTACAGGTACACAGCTGCAAAGCTATGTGCTTTATGTTCATAGTTGTATTATTTCGTATTCCACCTATTTTTGCTAATTGGATATTGGTACCTCCATAGCATGGTTGAAATGTAAAGATTATAGATGAAATCAAGTTAATATTCATATTAATGATGTCTTCTAGCTAAGATAGGTTGATTATTTTGGATTCCTCAGCGTCTACTAAACCTTTGAAGCTTGCAGGATGTTCGTAGTAACTCTGCCTCCTACATAAGGAAAGAATAACGGCTCCCGCTAACATGACACTTATCTGCTTGATTGTCGGAGCCTTATATGAGATATATAGTGGTAATCCTATAGAAGATATGGCAATCAGAACCACCACTTTATCAGGAAGACTTGCAAACTACCATATGCTTACATAGACAAAAAGTTAGCAGAAGTGAAGCATTACGAGTCTGTTTTTTAGAACCGCTATTCGAATGGAAACCAATGACTCTGCGGACTGTTCACAAATATTGCTAACTATTGCATTTTCGTAAATTCAACTAAAGTAGTATTCTTCTATATTATTGAATCACTTTCCATCCCAGAGAATCTGCAGACTTGGCAGCTGCTGTGTTAAGGGCATCTTCTGGTAATGCCGATCCATTGTAAACTTGTTGTATAGCTTGGGTTACGTGTTCAGCTATCTCTGGATATTCCGGTATATTTGGTCTGCTTCGACCATATGGAATCATTGAAACCATCTCTTCGAAGAATGGAACCGATTCCTTTAGCGGTTGGGAGGATGGCCCATCACCTAACACTCGCTGTGTCGGCAAATAGCCATATTCTTGTAGAAATGGACCCAGTATTTCTGGCTGAGCCATTATAGTTATCAACTCCCATGACAAGTCGCTATTTTGCGATGTACTTGGTATAGCTAACTCCCATCCTCCCATCATAGTTGAAGTCTGAGTTGTCCCATTAGGCACTGGAAACATAGGAATAAACCCAACTTCCTGTTCCAACGTTGGCCAAGATTCTCTTGGAAATTCTCCAGGCACCCAAGAACCTGCTAGCATTACTGAGAAATTCTTATTTGTAAATGCCTTTTCCAACTCTCTTTCTTGTGGCTCAACGCCTGCATCTACCTGCCGCTTCAGAAAGTCCATTGCTCTCAGTCCTTCAGAGCTATTGTATGATGGAAACCAGTAAACACCTTTTGTAGGATGACCTTCACGGAGCTCCAGTATTTCTCCCCCTAGCATCCAAAGATATGGGTACCACATATCTGGTTCATGTGGAGCATTTCTAAGATGTACCCCTTGAGTTACTCTATCTCCAAAGAAATCATTTAACTTTACCGCCGTAGAAATGTATCCATCCCAAGTTTTCAATGATTCCGGATCAACTCCTGCTTCTTGCAGCATGTCCTTCCAATACCACATGCCTCTAATATCTGTCCATAACCACAGACCATAGAGGGTGTTGTTGTAAACAGAGCCATCAATATTTGCTTCATATAGATCAGACAGTCTACCCCCCTCCTGAAATTCATCAGTTAGATTTCTTATCAAACCCCTCTCTGCAAATTCTCCAAGCCAAATTTGATCTATAGATACAATGTCTACAGCAGTATCGCCATTTGATAATCCATCTAAAATTCTATCTCTTGTAACATTGTAAGGGAAATCAGTATATTCTATCTGTATGTTCATGTCTGGGTGGCGTCTATTGAGTTCATCAAGAGCAGGCTGGAGCAGTTGATTCCATCTTCCTGGATTGGCTAGGTCAGTAAAAAGTCCTCTAAGAGTAACATTAGTTCTATCAAGTAATGTACCTGATTGATTTGATGAAAGAACAGTTACAGGGTTGTTGTTGTATTCATTATTATTGTCATCATATATTGTTGTGTTGTTAGTAGGAGGTAAATTGGTGGTGGTAGCTAGTGCAGGTTGTAAAATTGGGGATGTTATGATGATGATGGTTAGGAAAGCAATGGCAACCGGAGCCATCTTGGGAACACAATATCGTCGGCTCATTTCATGTAGTTGCCATCTTCTAGTCAATATTATTGTGCTAACTCCTGCTTTAGTGATTCCATCTGCGAGAGATAAACACAGATCTTCTCAGTTAAAAACATCTCGTTTCATCTCTTTAGTCGGCCATTCCAAATAGCATGAAAGCACTTATAGTACGGCATTCCATTTATATTCTAAATACAGGGTTAACAGCAATAGTGATTGCAAAAAGAAGAATTACTTTAGGCATAAGAGGACTCGGCATCCTTGCTGTAGTGTTGATTATAATCTCATCTTATGCTTTATTCTTTTATTTTCAAAATCAAACCCTACTGCAGGTAAAATCACAGCTTTTTGAAGAAGAAAAGCAAAGACAGATAGGATCTACTCAGCGAATTGCTGGTTTTATGGGCTCTGATCTTACGATTGTACTATCATTTCTTGACGGTATTTCAAATTCTAAATACTTGCAAGAGGGGCAATTCTATGGCCAAGAGATTAAACAACTTGCAACAGAAAAATATGCGCAAATGAGCGAAACGGTGGATACGCTATTTATCTTGGATGCTCAAGACATAGCAGTCGTTGGAGTAAGCAATTCTAGCAGTGGTAGCAGGACAATAGCGCCCGTAGGAAATGATCTTTCATTTCGACCGTGGGTCATAGACACCCGCGATACCCTCAAACCTGTTTTCTCAGAGGGATTTGAACATCTTGGAGAATACAGGGTAATTATCACTAATCCTGTGATAGACCGAGAGACAAAACAATACTTGGGATTAGTGGGCGTCTCTATTCCCACAGAACGTTTCTTTGCGCATTATGGAAATGTTTATGATATCAATACACAATTTCTAGTAGCATTTGATAAGAAAGGCACTCTTCTTGCCGTAGGAGCTGATCAAAACCTAGTAGGTCTTGACTATTTTGGAGAGACTACACAGAACTTTGTAAACCACAATCCCACACTCAATAAGATTACAACTGAGTTATTGCAAGGGACTGCAGGTTCCGCCGTCTATGACTATGGGAGGGGAGAAAGACTCCAAACCTATCAACCAATATATGTTGCAGGCAACCCTACATACTTTCTACAGGTAGTTACTCCAACTGCGGATATATACTCAGAGATAAATCCAATTCTTTCAAGAGAAAACGAAAGATTGGCATTATTTTTAGCAGCTCCCACTGGGGCGAGCGCAATCTTGATAATATTTCTATTACTTTGGAACTCCAGTCTAGGAAAGGAAGTAAAGAAAAGAACAAGAGACCTACAGGAATCAAATAGGCTCCTCGGTGTTAGTAATGAACAGTTAAGGGAGCGAGACCGTATGCAAAATGAATTCATAAATATCGCTGCACATGAAATACGAACACCAATACAGCCAATTCTTGGATTATCGGAAATTATACGAGAAAGAATATTGAATCTTGCCAAACAATTGCAAAGGGGGGAGGAGGAGGTTGTTTATGAACAACTTCAGGACTCCCCCGCTATTCCGACTCGATCTGATTCAATCTATAGGTTCTCCTCTTTGTCACCATCTATGGAGAAGATTGCCTCAATGGTAGATGTCATAAATAGGAATGCAAAAAGGCTCGAGAGGCTGACCAACAATCTACTTGACGTCTCACGAATCGAAAATACTAAGTCTATAGAGTTAAGCAAGGAGATATTCGCTATTGACTCTATTATTCGAGATTGCATAATTGATGCTAGTCAGCATGTCGGAAAGAAAAATCTCAAATTTTCATATGCTACAGCACACACCAACCAACAACAGGTAATGGTCGAAGCAGATAGGAACAGAATTACACAGGTTGTAATTAACCTGCTGGATAATGCAATCAAATTTAGTGAAGATGGAATTATCGCTGTGACAACAACTGTTGATCCTGACGCAAATAGTATAACTGTAAGTGTGAAAGATGCAGGATCTGGAATAAATCCAGATATCATGCCAAGACTATTTTCAAAATTTGCAACTGCATCAGAAAAAGGTACTGGCCTTGGATTGTACATTTCAAAGAAGATTATTGAAGCTCATGGTGGCAAGATATGGGCTGAGAACAATAAAGACGGAGAAGGCGCAACATTTGCATTTACTTTACCTTTGTTGTCGTGATTCACATGACTCTCTCTGACCGATGAAAGCAGCAAAAGCTTAGGACAAACTAGTCAATAAGAAAATATTTGGTGTCTTACTCTTTTATTGCTCGTGCTGCATCTCTTTCTCGGAGGGTGTTATGGGTATATATGATTCATGAGTAGATATTACCAGTGAATTGGAGCCTCTAAATGTAGTCTGGTTCTCTCCGATATATCTTATCGCTATATCTGTAACGGGGTCTCCAAAACCAAATTGTGCATGATATATGCAGTTGTTAGGTGGAGCAGATATTTGTGACAGATAGCCAGGTTTTACCGGTGATAAATTCGGAGCACGACCAAAAAGAATCTCAAACACTGCATTCTCAGGGATATTTTCGTTGCATGGTACATTCATTGCAAGATGGCCTTTACTTGCAAAGGGTGTAGAATCGTACACCAGTAAAGGCTCACCAGACTGCAATGTAACTCCATTCAAAAGTATTGTATCCGATACGGTGCTTGTATCAACACTATGAAGGTAGTCAGCAGCTGCAGCTATTTGCTCACGCATACTTGTATCATTTGTTGTAGTCTGACCAATTGATGTTTGTAGTGGTGTATTACTTGCTCCTCCGCCGGCATTCATTGGAATAACATCAGGAGTTAGAAAGTCGCCAGTAACAACTACTGCAATATAAATAAGGATTGCAAGGCTAGCAGCAATCATACTTGTTTGCAGTATTGCAACCAAGGCTATTACACCACCACTATTAGTAATGGTTATTCTTACTTAAAAGAACATGTGTATTGATGCTAGACATTATGTAATAATACCTCTACATTGCACTGAGAGTAAAATCTGTCATTGTTTTTGACGTTTCATGATATACAACTTTTGTTCTCTTGACTTAGAAGGGAAGAACAAGAACTTTCACACAAAGGGGAAGATTTGAAGAGAACGCGGGTTGGAATTCAAGCAACTCTATCACGATAACACATAGGGGTGGTCTTCATTTTTTTAGGGTTATCACAGCTGGATAATAGATATAGCTACCATCTATAAACCAAAGGTTAAAGCTAAAACAATGCGATCTCCTATTGCCAAGAGGTTATCTAGCTAATTATAGACTTATATGTTAAAAATCACTTGAACAAAGAAGAATTGCGTGTAAAACACTTTTTAACTTGGGTGACGACTGATTCTTTAGAAGGACCAATTCCACTTGTTGATGCATTTACTTTGCCAATTTTGAAATTCTCTTATATAACTTTGAGACTCCTACTTAGACTACTGCTAGGCCGACAGAGAAGAAATAAAATACGTTTTCTGAGAAAGTTTTGGTTAGACACCAGCCCTTCATATCTATTAATGGTTCGTCTACATCGCTTTCTTCATAGAAATAAAGATGATGTTCATCTGCTAAAGATACATGTGCCAAAAGATCACTACCAATATTTTTGCAGAATAGGAATG
>DASUUV010000059.1:0-22182 GCA_036373895.1 Nitrososphaera sp.
AATGGTGACGCCTCATTGCCTCCAGAACACTATACACATCCCAGAGCGAGATAAGGTTATGGATTAATAATAATTCTCTATTGATTAAAACTGATCCCGCCTGTTTGGGTTCGGAGGTTCAAAGAATCAACTACATCCTAGTGCTCCACTACCATCCTATCCTCGATTCTAAAGAGATTATCCTTTATGATGTATATACTACTTGACCACTTGAAGATCCTCAAGCAACTTATCTATGCTTGTGACTGTTTTGCCCTCGTTGTCGGCAATTTGCTGCATGGCCGGTGGATTCTCCATGTAATCAGGAATTCGTGCAGTTATCCTCTCTTGGTAGGTAGGAACATGCTCATTTTGATAAAAAACACCAATCGGTATCTTGTTGCCCCACTCATTTGACTTTTCAATCACTTGAGACATTTTCTGATTTATCTCATCAGGGCTATGCACCTCGCCATCGTACCCTGTTTCTTCCAGCTTATACATCCTCGGCATAGCTTTGCCCGCTTTCGGATCAATGTTGTCAAGCCCTTGGAACCATTCCTTGGTATTGATATCATTATACGTAGGGCATGGCTGTAACACGTCTATGAATGCAAGTCCATTATGGGCAACTGCCTTCTTGATCAATTCCTTCAGATGACGGACGTCGTAGGAATAACCTCGTGCAAGGAAAGTAAAGCCTGCAACAAGCGCAAGTGCTATCGGATTGACAGAATTGTTAACATTTGGCTGTGGCAGCGATTTTGTCTTCATGCCCTGCTTGAGCGTGGGTGCAGCTTGCCCCTTTGTCAATCCATACACAGCGTTATTGAATATGATGTAGACCATATCGACATTTCTGCGCCCTGCGCTCACAAAATGACCAGCACCAATTCCAAGGCCATCACCGTCTCCCCCAACAGCAATAACCTCAAGCTCAGGATTTGCAAGTTTGGCTCCCTGTGCGAATGGCAGCACTCTGCCATGCAGCGTATGGATGCCATACGTCTTGATAAAATGCGGCGTCTTACCAGAGCATCCTATACCGGAAAATATCGTGGTCCTGTATGGTGGAAGCTGTAGATCTGCAAGTGCCATCTGGATGGCATTCAATATTCCGAAGTCGCCACAGCCTGGGCACCAATCGTTGTGAACATCTGTCTTGTAATCTGATAGTTTAAGCGCCACTTCTCAACACTTGCCTCCTTGGAGCATCTCCACGTATTATTCTCTTTACACCATTATAAACCTCGTCAAGTGACATAGGTCTGCCGTTATATTTTACGATATGGTAGTTGGCTTCTAGACCGGTGTGCTGGCGCACCAGCGAGCCGAGTTGACCCGTGTAATTCATTTCTATGTTGATCACCGTCTTGGCATCTTTTAGCATCGACTTGACTAGCTCTGATGGGAATGGGTGCATGAGGCGAACTTGAATGTATTTAACCTTCATGCCTTCGGCTGCCAGTTTGTCCATTGCATCCAATATCGCGCCCTTAGTTGAGCCCCAGCTGATGATGACTATGTCGCCGCTGCCATAAGCTACTGCTTTATCTTCGTCCGGTATTTCCTTTATTGCAATATCCAGCTTGCTCATTCTCTTGTCCATCATCTGCACCCTTATTTCCGGGTCTTCAGTAATGTGTCCCTCCTCCGTGTGCTCATCTCCGCTGTTCCAGAAAATAGCATCCTTGGTGCCAAGCACTACCATCGGGCTTATAGGATTGTTGGACAGCTTGAAGCGAAGGTAGTTGCCGGCTACCCCTTTGTCTTCCTCTGTTATCTGCTTTACCCACGAGCCCCTGTCAATTGCAACCTGGTTGACGTTAAAGTTCTTGCAAGTGATGAGGCTATTTGCTATCGCCTTGTCCAACATGTGTATCACTGGCATCTGGTAGCGGTCTGCAAAGTTAAACGCCTTTATAGTATCGTAAAAGCTCTCCTCGATGTCGCCTGATGCAAGCACTATCCTTGGGAACTCGCCATGGCCTGCATTAATTGCAAATTTCAAGTCTCCCTGCTCGTGGCGCGTCGGGAGACCTGTCGAAGGACCTGTTCTCTGATAGAGAGAGATCACTACTGGCACTTCGTTCATGCCTGCCCAGCCAAGCGCTTCAGCCATCAGTGAAAATCCTGGGCCTGATGTTGCAGTGGCAGTGCGGACACCGGTAAGGGCACTGCCAATCGCCATCGTGATGGCTGCTATTTCATCTTCTGTCTGTATGACAACAATCGAGCCTTTCTTGCCGGAATCATAGAGATCCAGTATCTCGTTTGCCTCAAGAAACTCACTATCGTCTGACGCAGGAGTGATGGGATAGTAGGTCTGGAAGCGGCAGCCTGCGACCATCTTACCTAGAGCAGACGACTGGTTCCCCTGCACTATTATCATGTCCGGCTGGGCAGGCCTTGTCTTTAGACGGTAGCTAAAGTTGCTCTCTGCAAATTTTGCCTTGGCATAGTTGTATGTGTGAATAGAAGCCTGTACGTTCAGGTCAGCTACTTTCTTTTTTGTGCGAAAGATGAATTGAATAGCCCTTGCTAACACTTCGCTATCAAAATCCATTATTCCCATCGAAGCCGAAAGCGCCATGACATTTACCATACGGGTCAGCCTGCTGAGTGCAGGATCGTTCGCCTTTTGGGCAAACTCCTGCAAGAGCTGAAAGAATGGCATAGGGAACAAGATCGCGCCACGTCTTTTGGCGTGCTCAAGTGCATCCTGCACTGTAAATCCTAGGCCTGCCTTTTGCAGCACCTTTTTAATACGCGCTGCGGCGGGGTCGTCAACAGTTGGCACCTCATCAAGCAAGGTGTTGACGATGTCTGAATCGTAGATTATAGCACCACTTGCAGTTACCTCTTCAAAGTGGCGAAAGATGGTTTCAGCATCAAACGAAACGAGCATGTTGATCTCGTCAACATGAGAATGCAAAGGTTCGTCGCTAACTCTTACAGTAAAGTAGCTGTGCTCACCCTTGATGTTGGAATAGTATTCCCTCTTGCCAAATAGGTGCAGACCTCCTGTGGCGCAGGCACGGGAAAAGATGTTTGCGGCAGAATCGACTCCGCTTCCTTGGGCTCCCCCTATTACCCAACTCAACGAATTCGTAATTGTTTTTTCCAACTTGAATTCCTTTACGTGTCCTTCTTTTAATGCTTTAGAATTATTATCCGCCACCGGTCGCAGCATCATAGAGACAGCATTCGCATGAATCCTTCTGACCGCAGTAAGGACAGACGCACATGCATGCATCAATGGGGTTGCCGCAATTATCGCAATTCACTTCTTCAATACTGCTGCCTGCCATCTTCTTCTTCGTAGTGTTCTCATATGCAAGTAAGCTAATTATACTTTTTTACCTGACGGTGACTGATTTTGCAAGGTTCCGTGGGAAGTCTGGATTCGCATTGTTCTGCAGCGCAAGGTAGTAAGAGAACAGCTGCAGCGGGATGATTTCGACCAGCGGGTACAGCAAGTCGTTGTCTATCTTGGGAATCTCTATCATCGCATCATAAATGTCGTTTGGCACATTTGAAATGCCAATTATCTTGGCACCCCTTGCCTTTACCTGGTGTGCGCTAGAAAGCATGTCGCTGTAAGTCCTGTCGTCAGGATTGAGCACAAAGACCACCGCGTTCTTATCCATCAGAGCAAGCGGACCATGTTTTAGCTCGCCTGCCGCAATCCCTTCTGCATGGACATAAGCAAGCTCTTTCATTTTTAGCGCGCCTTCAAGTGCAATTGGGAAATGAATAGACCTGCCAAGGAGGTAGATGTCGTTCACCTTTGGCATCGTAATGTTTACCAGCCTTTCGATACTCTCCTGCTGTGCAAGCATCTTAGATATCTTGTCTGAAACCACCTCTCTATCAAAGCCAATCTTGCCTCCACTAATCCTGTCAAGTATTGCATAGGCAAGCGACACCTGACCAGTAAAGCTCTTTGTTGCTGCAACGCCGATCTCAGGGCCTGACTTGATGCTGAGCGAAACATCTGCAGTCCTCGCAAGCGAGGACGTTTGAACATTTACAATGGACAGTATTTTTGCGCCAGCTTCCCTTGCGAGCTTGGTCGCCGATAGTACATCTGCAGTCTCACCACTTTGAGATATTGCCATAATTACCGTATCTTTGTCTATTGAGTTCATATTGTACTGGAACTCACTTGCCATAACTGGCTCAAACCGCTTCTTCAAAAAGCGAGAGCCCATCATAGAGATTATGAGTGAAGTATGATAACTTGAGCCACTTCCGGTGACAAGGATATTGCTAGCGCTTACAATCGAATCACAGAATGCCTTTATTTTGTGCTCGTCTTGGTAGGTGGCTGCCTTGACACTTGTGCGTTGCTCAAATATTTCCTTGATCGTATAGTGTGCAAATTCACCTTTGTTGGCGTCAGCAAGCTCCCATGCGACCTTGGTGATGCTCCTTGTCACCGGCTCGCCACTGAAATTGACAATACTGACGCCGGCCTTGTCGATTATCGCCATGTCTCGATTATCAAGAAATATTGCCTGATCTGTGTACTGCAAAAAGCCAAGCACGTCGCTTGATGCATAATAAGTATTGTCAGAAATCCCAATGACAAGTGGTTCGTCAAGGCGTGCACATGAAAGTGTGCCATTTGCAAACATAGTCACAAATGCGTACGACCCTTCAAGCTGATTTACTGTTTCCATCATTGCGCGCTTGATGTCTGTGCCTGTGTTGTAATACTCTTCAAGCAAATGAGCAATGACTTCGGAGTCTGTCTCGCTTCGGAATATGTGTCCCTTCTTAACTAGCTCTTCCTTAAGTGGTAGATAATTCTCAATTATTCCATTATGTACAACCGCGATATTGTTGGTACAGCAAGAGTGAGGATGGGCGTTGTACTCCGTGACACCGCCATGCGTAGCCCACCGGGTATGGCCGATACCAACAAACCCCTCCATCCCTGCAAGGTTAAGCCTGCTGTTCACTTGGCCTACCTTGCCAATCCCTTTTCTTACGGAAATCTTATTAGTTGAAAGCGTCGCTATTCCCACACTGTCATAGCCTCTATATTCCATCCTCTTGAGGCTCTCAACTAGTGCTGGCGCGACGATATCCTTACTAATGATGCCAATGATAGAACACATCTCACTCAATCTCTGAGAAAAAGAGCTTTTATCTATTGAGTGTTTGTACTCTGGTTTTATTTAACTAACAAATCACATGTAATTTTTCTTCATGTTGAGTTGAATATAAAGACTATAAGTATAGACCTGAATGCTTCTTCTATACATAAATATAGAATTCTTGCACACTTTTTGCTTTCCGATTAAATTGTAGAATTTTTGTAATAATGCGTGTTTCACGCTACTTCTTATAACTGACGATGATCTGTGCATGGGTGACAGCAGAGGTTTTCAATTATATACGATTTCAATAGCGAGCTTTATGTGGCTACGGGGCAAAGGGGGGCCAATGGGTCTACACGCTCGCACTAGCCTGAATCAAGGTGTTGTTTTCCAGGCTACTAACTCTACATGATAAGGCGTGACTCTTCCCCCCCTCACTTCTGCTATAAAATAACAAGCGCCTATTATCCCACTTACATTGGACTCAGCCGCTCTATTGGCGTGTATGCATATCCCGGTTTAGTGCAGCTCGACGACCAGTAAAATGCTCCCATGGACTATGTGTACAGATGATAAACAGCGAGGAGTCGATCTCAAATCCTGCCTGAGGCATATCTCTCTCAAGCACTCTAGCGTGTGATGAGATAAATCGTAGAAAGATCATGGCTAAGAGTATGTTTTTAGTTTTAGGTAGACGGGCAGGTTATAGAGAGACTCTTTAAGTTTGATTTAGGACAAAAAACACACCTTCTTGCAGAAAAATTGCAATCTGACATGCTTTTATTCTGAGCTGCCTTATTATAGAAGTCATTGAAGATTTACAGCTTCAAGTGCCCGGCCTGCGGCTATGAGTCAATGCACCCTGTTGGGACTCTAGACATGGATCAGATCCTAACTGATGTCAATAACGAATTTGCTCAATATAGGCTGTTTGTATGCAGAAAGGAGCTCACGCTAGTGCATGCAGATATACTGGATGCATATTTTGACAACAAGTGTCCATCAGACAAGAGTGAGCTGGAACCGATAGATGATCTTGAACATGTCAAATGCCCTCGGTGCGGTAAAGAGTTAAAGGTTGAAGATACCAAACCACTGGCTGCAACGGATGGGTCCGCGGAATAATATATAGTCTAGCTACCACTTCTGTTAAGAACTTGTTGCTGCTGTCCGAGCTAGAAAGTTTTTGTCTGGTTGAAGCGTGTGTGAAACGCAGAGTGATCAAGTTTTAGATGGATTCGCATCTTTAGGTAGTAGATACTACTTGACTCAAAACTGTTAGTATTGTTCTGCCATTGGTAGAACAAATGCAAAAATATGAATTTTAATGGTATTTTTTTGCTGCCGTCAATTTTCTACTATATCGCAAGGAAGCTTGTGGTTATATACTTAGATTGCTTTCCTAACTAACATGCCTTTTCGCTTTGGAAAAGAAAACGGATCCGAAGTACACTTTATCACAGATAATATAACTGACAAAGATGAACTAGAAGAAATTCGTAAAATTGCCAATAGGCTTGGTCAAGATGAAAAAGTCCGGTTTGTTGCAAAACAATCTCGAATGAAACCGGGTGGCTCTGCGTTGGCTACACCTAACATAGTTTTTGCAACTGACAGGCGCGTAATAATCAGAAATCCTACAATGCTGGGAATGCGCGAAAATATCGAGGATATTCCATATGACAAGATGACCAGTGTCAAACTAGAAAAAGGTATTTTCTCATCTACAATTCTAATTAGGGCTCCAGGGCTCAGCGAAATGAGTCGAGTTGGCAAGCATAGCGGACTGATCGCTTGGGGACGAGGAGAAGATGGACAAATTGACGCTTTGCCAAGAGATAAGGGAGAACGGCTTTTCACAATTATCAGAGAAGGGATAGATGGAACCAAGAAAGTAGCAGCACAGTCTTCTACTACCATTGTTAAACAGCAGCAGATATCAATAGCCGATGAATTGACGAAGCTAGCTACACTAAAACAACAAGGCATCATTTCTGAGATAGAGTTTACCCAAATGAAGCAAGATTTGCTGAAGAAAATGCAAGGATAATGAGGCACACACCCGCGGTGAAAACAAGAGTATAAGTAGGTTTGACAAACACATGGCATATCTAGCATAGCACCACCAACAATAGAGTTCAAGGAACTTGTTTTTGAGATGGATCATCTTGCCCCCCAAGCACGAATACAATAGATAAAAGAATTTTCTTAATAGGGGAATAAGTGAATAAGTTTTAGAACAGCAGAGCTATTTACACGCTAGAGAGAGGGGTTATGAGATGTTCTACTACTACTTGTTCTTCTAACAGCGTTAATATGGTTCCATAATCCCATTTTTTAACATCATTGTCCTTCTCGCATCATCAATAGAGGCAAGTGGTATAGACACAGAACCGAAATAATCGCCCAGATTCTTACAGGAGACCCAATACCAGAGCTGAATTAATCTAAAAACTTGCTCTATTCTGCACCACCACCAGCAGTTGCTGCCTTCTTTTTCTTTTTCCTCCATTTCAAGCGCGATTCTAAAGGAGGGTTTGTTCTGCCAATTTACAATACTAACGAGCCTCTATTATTATAATCATCATTTTTTGTTGTTGCCGCGATCCCAATGCTGCTGAGGATCACTCATGAGCGCCACAATAGATACCAGCTGGCACTGAAAGGGTTAGAGAGAGACATTGTTCAATCTGAAAATGAAATACAGACGTAGCCTACGAAGCTAATAGAGAAGCCTCCTACGGGCGTCTCCTAGAATTTGAGATAAACCAGAAAAAGTCAAGATTATAACTGTATGCTCAGATGTGTGTGCATTTCATAGAGAAATTATTCTGAAATTAGATCCATAAGTCATCGGATAATCCTTTAAATGCAAACATGCCACTAAATTCGTAATGAAGGTTACCCTTTTTCAAATTATTCCCATAACTGCCTTGGTTTTTTCTGTATATGCTGTATTGACGCCACCACCATCATTACTATTTGCACAGCAGCAGACGACTAGCAATTACTCGTTTGTCACAGCCTGGGGCAGCTCTGGAAGAGCATTTGGTCAATTTAGCCAACCTTTTGATGTTGCGACAGACTCAGCAGGCAATGTTTATGTAACTGACTTTACTGGTCTGGCAAATCAAGTGCAGAAGTTCACTTCTGATGGATCATTCATGCTATCGTGGGGCTTTCTTGGAACGGGAGGTGGCGGATTTGCAAATCCGGCCTCAATAGCCATAGATTCTAACAACACCGTTTACGTGACAGATTGGGGAAATGCTGATCAGGCGGTACAGAAATTCACATCAGATGGTGCTTTTCTTGATTTATGGGGTTCTACTGGACTAGGTCAAGGTCAATTCATAACCCCTGGTGGCATTGCAGTAGACTCTCAAGGCTTTGTGTATGTAGGAGACTTTGGGGAGAATAACAACATACAAAAGTTTGATAGTGATGGTAATTTCATCATGAGCTGGAGCTCACCCGGCTCAAGTGATGGTCAATTTATGAATCCTGCAGATATAGCCATAGACTCCCAAGGTACTATTTATGTCGTCGACAACGGAAATAATCGCATCCAAAAGTTTGACAACAATGGAAACTTTCTAGGAAAGTGGGGAACATCAGGTTCTGGAGACGGACAATTTAATTCCCCCGGAGGAATAGCGATAGACTTGTCTGATAATATTTTCGTAGTAGACGGAGGCAACGATCGCATTCAAGTTTTTGATAGCAATGGCAATTTCATAACTAAATGGGGCTCACCCGGCTCAGCTGATGGTCAATTTAATAATCCTATAGGAGTTGCTGTAGGTGCAGATGGAAGGGTCTATGTGACTGACGAAGGGAATACCAGAATCCAGATGTTTAGTAGTAGTGGTGGTGGAGGAGGCTAAAATTAGTTCATTGAACTCACTACAAAGAGCCTTCTACATTTTGTTTCAAACATTAATATTACAATTTGCCGCTATCCCGACTTGGATGAGCAAAAGTTTATTACATTATGTTTTTGTTGCTACTATGTTTTCAGCATTAGTTATACTACCTGTTTCTCTGGGTATCGCTCCTACTTATGCACAAGGACCTACCATTGGGCCTGATGATAATAATCAGGGACCACGGTTTCCACTTCCATACGGTCAGCGGCCGTTTGCGCAAACAGGCAATTTTTCCTTTGGGCCAATTGCCAGTATTCAGAATAATGAGACGGGCCAACCTGCGTGGCTTGCTGTAGGAAATTGGAGAGGCAACTTGCTTTCATTCAATGAGACAACAACTATCGAAAATGATGATGGTAACACTTCAAGCCTGGCAGCAGCTTCGGCTATATTCAATGCAGACTTCAGAATGATAATGCTCAATGGATCACATGCACACAGTCACGTGATCACAAATTTTAGACTGTCAGACGTTTCATTTAATGAAAATGGCACAACGACATATACTGGCAATTCTACGATCAGCATGCCAGAGGGCGCATTTGAAGATGTGCCCATCACCATCAAGGCAACAGGTGAAATTATAAGCATCTTCCCAGAACCTTCAAGAGTAGATGAGCACTATGGTAACACTCCTATCTATGGAGCCATTGTACAGGAAGAGGATCTAAGACGTCCGTCTCGTGGCCTGGCGCCGTATCCTTAATTTTTGAAGGCCAAGTGGTCTAGAAGGTTTTCGTAGTCGAGGTTCTCGTCTTCATTTTTCTTAAGAAGATGCATCGTCATCTTTTTGGTGCAACGCAACAACAAATACATCGATCAATGCATCGATTAATACACTAGATTCATAGGTGGGAGAAAATGAAGCAGATGATCACATAGTTGCAGCTCTCTCTTCTTCCTTAATCTTCAAGCCTACGTCACAATCAATCTTTCTTTCTACTTCATTTCTTCCCATACTGCCTCTTTTAGGCCGAGCATCTTTCTAAACACAGGTTTGCAGTGGCTGGAGTTGTTGTTTTGCTATTCTGATACTTCTTCTTTGTTTACAACTTCTTTCTCCTCCTCTTCCTCTTGGCTAGCTGGTTGGTGAACCCTTTCCTGCAGCTTTTCCACCTTCCTTGCGAAAACAAGATAAGCGGTATGTCCAATCATCCTCATTGATGGACGAGTCATCCCTTCTCTCGCCTCCATCTTGCGGATCATAAGTTCTACGCAGTCTATATCAGCGTAACCGCTTTTCCTTAACTCTGCTGCAGTTTTTTCGATCTGATTCATCGTAGGACAGATAGCTACAAATGCGCCGCCGCCTTTTAGGGCGTCATACACCTGATCGACTACTGTCCATGGATCACCAAGGTCTACGGTTGCAACATCAGCATCGCGGACATCAATGCCCTGATGTGGATCATGTTGTCGGATCGTCACGTACTTGTCCATACAGGCCTTTTCGAGATTGCGCTTTGCTATCTCCATGAACTCAGAATTGACGTCAAAACTGTAAATGTGACCCTCCGGCTTGACGATGCTTGCCATGAAGGTAGCAAGTGCTCCACTGCCTGTTCCAATCTCGAGCACCTTTGAGCCGTTTTTGAGCCCAGTACGTGCCGCTATGTATCCTAAATCCTTTGGATAAACTATCTGCGTTTTGCGCTCTGACTTCATTATAAAATCATGTATGGTAGGCTCCATAAGGAAAATGAGCTTTCCTTCTGTGGTCCTGACTGCCGAGCCATACTCCATGCCGATTACCGAAGAGACATCAATTATCCCAAGGTGTGTATGGAACTTTTTGTCCCATGTTACCTTGGTAAGCCATTTTTTGCGTGGAGTGTGGAACAGCAGCACATAAGAGCTTTCCTCGATCTTTGTCAAAGCAAGCGGATAGTTGCACGCATGGAATAAAAATCAACCTAAAAAAGTAGGTACGTTATAGTTTGTAAGTATATAATAATATCCCGGCAGGCATTAAGATTGCTTTTTAGGTCTTCCAGAAGACCTGCAAAAAAACTCACCCAAAAATCAGTTCCGATGAAAAAACTCTCTTTTAAATGGCATGAGGATAATGATGTAGGTGTTGCCTGCTACAGAGACATATATGATGAGAGAAAACATAAAGGCGCACAAGTATGTGTCTATCATAGCAAGCGTTTCAATACGGTCAATGGACTATGCATATGGACACATTATTATTACATGCGATCAAGCGCAGTTATGCCAAGCACTTCAAGCGTATTTTTCAAAGTAATACCAAAGGCTTTAACGAGGCCGAGGCGAGCCATCCTCACCTCATTATCTTGTTCCCTTAGCACAGGCACCTTTTCATAAAAGAGATTAAATGTCATCGCAAGGTTGTACGCATAGTGAGCAAGTAACTTCGGACAGAGCGACTTGGCTGCATTCTCAACCACAAGGTCGAGCTTTGATATCTCCTTTATCAGAGCAATTTCTGAGTCATGTGTCAGCTGTTCAAACGCAAAGTTGGTTCTTCCTGCAATAATGCCTTGTTCTGACTTTTCCAGTATGCGCTGTGACCTAGCATATGCATACTGCAAATAGGGGCCAGTGTCGCCTTCAAGGCTCAGCGACTCTTTGATGTCAAATGTAATTATCTTGTCAAGGTCTTGTTTTAACATGTTATAGCGTATGGCAGATATCGAGATCTCGTCCGCTATCTTATTTAGCTGCTGATCCGAAAAATCGGGGTTTCTAGTCTTTGCTTCCTTGTATGCCTTGGCATAGAGAGCATCAAGTACGTAATCGGCATTGACGTAAATTCCCTTCCGGCCTGACATATGCATAAAGTGTCTATCACCGATATCGATTCCAAACTCCTTGGCAGTATCGGAGCTGAGGGTCACTGCCTCATAGCTGAGGTGTAAATATTTGTGGCCACCGCCGCTGACTCCAATTTTTGAAAGCACCTGTGAGATTATCCCCTGGAGTCTTGACTGTCTTGAGTCAATTATCGTTATCACTCGTTCACCACTGTTGAATTTTTTATCAACAGACTTTATGCCGCCGCCATCAGCAAGGGTTGTAGCATAGAGCGTTGAGCCGTCCCACTGCTTTGTGTATTCCTGGTAGTAGAATGGATCTTCAACAAGTCCTAACTTCCATGCAGCGTAGGGGATGTCTTTTGCAATGTATGTTGCAGTGCCGTCGCTCCTTACCAAGACCTTGTCCTCCTCCTTCTTCTCCTTGCCCTCTATCACCCAGCACCCCTTGTTCTTGCCCTCTGTTTCATACTTGGCAATACCATTGCTTTTTAACAGCTCAAAGGCCTTGCTCCACAACTTTGAACCAACAATGTGAGTTTCGAAATTCAGCAAATCATAATGCACTTTCATGCGCCAGCATGTTTTCAACTGCTCTTGCAAGACCCGTAGTGTAATATCCATAGCAAAGCGGGCGATCTCTGACTTGCCTTCCTCTATCTCTTTGAGTACCAGCTTGCGCTTCTCTGCAACCTGCGGATCTTTTTCATATATCTCATTTATCTTGACGTATACTTCATCGCCGCAGTACTGGTCAAACTTTTGATTCTTTGTTGGCGGTGCGACTGGAAAGCCTGCAAACTTGAATCCTACTACAATATCTGCTATCTGCACTCCGGAGTCGTCAATGTAATTGAGGACTGTTGTCCTATGGTTTGTTGCCCTCATTATGCGGTACAAAGTGTCACCAATTATTACATTGCGCATATGCCCTACATGCAGAGCCTTATTTGGGTTGATACTCGTGTGCTCTATAATGATGTGCATATCCTGTCCAGAGTTAGGATACCCATAATTCTCAGGGTTTGATAGGACTTGCGATAGCGTGGCCGGCGACAACAGAGCATAGTTTGCCTTGAAGTTAATGTAGCCACCAGCAGGATCTATTGACAAGATATAGCTGCCTTGTATGCATTGTCTAAGTGCTTCGGCCAGCTCAATTGCTATTTTGGGAGGAGGCTTTTTTAGATGCTTGCTTAGGAGAAATGCCACATTGCATGATAGGTCGCCAAATGCTTGTTGCGGAGGCTCTGACACGTCGAACTCAATTACAGGGTAGCCTGCGGATGTAAGTGCCGAGGAAACAAGTTCACGCACCTCGTGGATTAAAACTCGAAGAGTCATGTTTTTACCCCTAGGTAGTTGAATGCGACAAAATCTATTGCTTCGACAAGGCCGGCGCCTTCCCTTCCGGCTACCACATGATCAGCCTTGGTCTTAACACTTTCCTCGGCATGGTCAAGCGCAATACTACAGCCACAAATGTCGTACAAAGGTACATCAGTCTCACTATCTCCAATTGCGACAACCTGTTTGGGGTCCACCTTGAGCACCATGAGTGCCTCTTTAAGGCCATACGCCTTGTTGATCCCTTTTTCATTTATGTGAAAAGCGTACTTGCTATCCGATAGGTAAAGGGGAAGGTGGTACTCGTCTAGAATTTTCTGGCCCTCCTTTAGGTCAAAAGTGCGAAGCAATACTACTTCAGTCATTCTAGGAAAGACTGGCTTTATCTTTACACCGTCAATGCTTTTCTTCAGCACTTCGTAGCCTTGGATGCATTTTTCCTTGCTCGCCAAGAGCCTGTGCTCCTGTGGTCCAATTGTGATTACGCCTCCATTTTCGCCAATTGCAATTCTAGTCGTGCCACCAAAGACTGCAAGAACATACGCTTCAATAGATGACCTGCCTGTGACATAGATTACATTGTAGCCCATCTTTTCAAGATAGCGCAGCTTTGCAAGCGCTGCAAGATGCACCATACCGCCTCCATTTTCAGTAAGGGTGCCGTCAATATCCACTGCGAAAACCTTAATTGCTGCTGCCAAGGGCGAAGTTAAAGCACAATCTAAATGTTATAAAAGTGTAGTGAGAATAAAATTGGAGTTATGCCCTGACCTCCATCTTTTGCCAGTTGTTGTTTAAGGCAATGATAGTCTTGGGCCTGCGAATGGCGATGGAAACAAATAGCCCGGCGAGAATTACGGACCCGACTATCACTGATGTTAGGTCATACAATAGCATTTCACACAGACCTCCACGCGAATGTTTTTTCTTCTTCTCCTCCTCCTCTCTTGCCGATTATCTTGCCCATTCTCCAGGCAGCTTCCATTGCAACAAAGGTAGGGGCAAATCCTAGCGCCACAAGCATTAATGAGTTGATCAAGTCGACCATCATTAGGTGAATAGAAGGTAATTTGATTTTAATTCTACTTGATCAGGCTTTTGATATATCATATGGTAAAGTTTGTTATCAGGAGCATAACTGATCTATCATAATAAGCGATTTTAAAACCTAAATTATCAGTCACACAATATATGTGACCATCTGGAAACAGGCGAGAAGGAGCATGGCTAAGAAAATGGATAAAAATAGTGCAAAAAGCACTCTTGCAGATTTAAAGTATGGTGGATAATAGGCAGCTAGGAAGTTATATCCATCGTAAGTGATTCTTTCAGCATCTCTTTGAAGGAATTTATGTCATGCATCGTTATTACAGTAGTGGTAGTATTAGTTGCAGGAGGAGGAGGAGCAGCCGTCAAGAGCTGAGCAGGAGGAACTATAACTGACGCGGGCTCAGCAGCATCAGACACATTTTCAGGTTGCACCGATGACAGTTTTACTTTGCCAGGGCCTCTTATCCTTCTATCGGTCAGCGATTTTTGCTTTTTGACACTTATCTTAATCTTGAACCCATACTGGCCGCGATTGCTCCATTTATCCACTTCCACAATGTTGCCGAAGCCAATCACCCTTTCGCCTTCTGGAGTAATCACTGTAAAATCAGTTCTGTCTCCGATCTTAATTGTAGATACTTTTTCATAAAAGTGATGCCAGTCAAGAGGGTTTGTGATTAGTGCCTGCACCGTCAGAATGTCTCCCACCGCGACTTCCTTGATGTAGCTTGGGAGAACCTCCATGTTGCAAAGCTTTGCATACATATAGACAAATTTACGCACATCTAGAATAAATAACTTTTGAGAAGGTAAGCAGATATTCAGATGAAATTGTTAAATTTTGGATTCTATATATATTTTGTGCAATAATGCTGTCATAGTAGTATAATATTTTATTGCAAATCTTTGGCTGCTTTAATCTCTTTTACTAACTTGTCTGCAAGAATCATATTCTCAAACTTGAATAGCAGGCTGTCAGGGCTATTGACAATTTCGATCATCATATAGGGATTTTCCTTCTCTAATATTAGACCAACTACTCCGAACATCATAATGGTTTGTGATGGCAAGTCCTTTCCTTTAGCTAATTCAATTTGGAATACTTTATCAATAGGAATTGTGGCATCGAGCTCGGGAATATGTATTCTATTGTGATATAGCACAATCGTGACTTCTAGTTCTATTGGCGAGGGTAGGAGGCAGGAGCCAAGATATTTTACCTTTGACACAACTATTGGACGATCCTGCTCTTGAGTTATCATGTCGATAATAGCATGACATAATAGATAATCCTGTCACTTTATTAGCACCCGCTTATAATATCATGAGCTCTGGGTCTTGCATTCTCAGTACAACTCCATGTAGTCCTAGGCCCAAATCTAACTTTGAAAGAAGCCCATGAGGTATTAACAAGGATAAACGCTGCTGTATCAGAGAGGTTTGAAACAGAAGAGGATATGCGATGACAGTGATTTCCCGTCCAGCCTAGAATATAATAATTTGTTGTAGTTATCTCTATGTGTGGCATATCCCTTAGTTAGTACTATAGTTTCTTCTAGAGTTCGAAACAGAATAAGTTTACGAACTTCTATGCAGCTCAAAATAGCGTAATTACATGACCCGTCTTGGTAAAACTCCTATCATTCCAGCCACTGCTTATATTCTTTTCCTTTTAACAGGCGTAATACCATATGATCAGCAGCAACTTCATTACTTTAATCTCGCCGAGGCAGGAGAAGCTGAATGTATAGACTATGACTCAACAGAAAACACTATTGCCATTAATTGCAACGCTTCCTTTCTAGATGTTGTCCAAGCCATGGATGACCCTGATATACTTGAGAACCTAGGAAATGGAGAATACATTCTAAACGCTAACTTGGAGGTGGCTGATGATATCACATTTGAAATGGATTCAAATCAGGATGGCGGTCTACAGTACCTCAAGATTGCTGGTGAAAGCGGGATAATAGTTCATGGAACAATACTGATAGATGGGGTAAGAATAACCTCTTGGGATGCTTCTGATGAGGATGTAATTCAACAAGATATCGATGGTTCTATTAGGCGTGCATACATCCAGTTTGATGCAAGCGAAGGCTCTGAAATAATAAATTCAGAATTTGGATACCTTGGCTATCAAGAACTAGGAAAAAGAGGGTTTGACCTTTGGGGACCTGATGCTTCCTATTCTGGGGAAGGGTCTTCACATGATATGCAAATAAGAGGTAGTGAGTTTCATGATATGTGGTTTGCATTTTATTCTAGAGGGGCATATAATATTGTAATTGATGGAAACGAATATCATCATAACATAAAATACGCTTTAGATCCTCATAGTGGAACTCGTGATATGAATATTACAAATAACTGGCTTCATCACAATCCAATAGGGGCAATCTGTTCTGATAGATGCTCCAATATTCTCATTGAGGGAAACAGAGTAGAGCACAACACAGACCATGGGATATTCTTCTCAAGAAACATGTATGATTCAATTGTAAGGAATAATCATGTCTCTAATACCACTTCTGGGGTAACAGTATCAGAATCACCAAATAATCAGATTTATAACAATACAATTGAAGGGGCAAGTTCACAAGCAATACGTTTGTTTAATCCTCCAGTACCAGATGATGGTTTGACAGAGAGCAATTTAATCTATAACAACATCATATCTAGCTCTGAGGATGGTATTAGCGCAGCAAGAAGTCATGATAATATTTTAGAGAGTAACACATTCTCTGACATAGAATCAAGGGAATACAGCTTATCCGGAGATTCAAGCATGATAATAAGAGGACAACATTTCAATAATGCCTTAATAGCACAAGAAGGATCGGCAACAGAGAATGTTGTAGAGATTGTGGATTCGGGAATAATAGAAGTGACAGAAGGAGAAACAGATGGAGAAGATGATGATGGTAGTGAGGATGAGGAGGAAGGTGAAGGGAACTTGTATAATACAGACAATGAATCGTTTAGGAGGACATTGGACGATGGCGACAGCATTACAGTCAACACATCATCATCATAAAACCAATTATTAATTTGAGCTCATTTTAGGTCATTGTCGGACAGAATATCTCGCAATATCCTTGTTAAGTTCAATAAAAGGAAGTTTGATGATGATATGTTATTTGACACCCCCAGACCTTACACCTCAACTTCCTCTTATGCTGTCCAGCCTCTAAGGCTGCATCCAATACTGCTTATTTCAATCCTGCTTTACTGCTATGAACAGCTATCGGGATGGATTTTAAAAGTTGAGCAGATGATGATGATGGTCTAAGAAGAAGAAAATATCAGACAGAGACTTTCTTTCACGCAGTAGTCTTTACTTCTGTTATCCAGTCACATTTTAGACCAAATTTTTGGTGGTGCTTGCTCACAGCGTCCTTGTTAGGTGCATCTAAAATGCAGTAGAGCATGTTCACTTCCTTGTTGTAAAGCATATTCTTAGTCGTAACGCCGAATTCATCCATTGGAGAGTTTTGGGCTTGATTTAGCTGCTCTTCAGTCATATTTCCCAAGTCATGGGCGTCAAGATATGTGGGCATATTTAAAATGAAGAAAAAGGCTCGTTTTAAGCATTTCTTAATTCAGGTTTCTTTCTTTCTTACTTTCTTTCTTTCTTTTATACTCATTGCAAAGGGCAATTGCTGATGATAATGTTCCTGTTAGATAGGATTATATAGGAATTCAATTTGTTCGATATCTCTTCTTCTTCCCCTGCTTCTTTTTCTTCCCAGCAATCAAGTATTGTACTTCTGGATTCTTAAAATCATCGTATTAATTTTCTTCTATTGCTCGCTCCACCAAACACAATACAACCTTGAGCATTTCAAATTGGAGCGGGTGGAATTTGAAGAGCAGTTATAAGTTCTCTTTTAACAGCTCTGCGCTTTAGATATGAGGTATCAGACAGCAGAGCCTAAGCTGCAGCAGCTGAGGTCGTGGGTTCAATTCGTACTATGGTGAAGGAGAGGAAGGAGAAGAAGGATAAAGTTAAGAGGATAGCAGCAATTGCTGACTGACTGAGTGGATGGGTAGAATTATCAGGTCAAAATTGTCTTACATAGCATGAAGATAAAGCAAATTTACGTTTTCAAGAAGAAATTATTAGATATGTTCTATTTAGGGAAGAATTTTAAAGAATAATCACGTAAGACAATAATATAATATATTCATAGCTGTTATTGTCAATATGAGCCAGTTAAATACCGTAATGGCAATAATTGCAGTCGTAGCAGCAGCTGGAATAATAGGGACGGTAGGAGTGTTCTTGACAACAGCCGAGTCAGCGGATGCTTGGCATACCCTGTTTCAAAAGAAAAAGGAATGTGTAAACTTCATGAAGACAGAACTCGGTAATACCACAGCCCAAGCCAACATCATGTGCCAAAAGGTGCTTCCGCACGAGTAAATGTAGTGGCTCCAGCAGCAGCATTTGACTTATCAAAAGAAGTTATGACTAGTAAGGCACAGCTTCTAGCAGTGGTAATTAGACTGGACTACGTTGAGAAGAAGCTGATGATGAAGAAGCAGCCTCTAGAGCAAGTAATCTATGAAGAAGCTCAAGAGCTAGCACACCAGCGAAACTGGTCGGTAAGCTTCACACTTAGTATTATGTGGTCGAGGTTTAAGGGTGCCGGAGAGCTTAAAGAAGCTGAAGCGGCGTTTATCTTGATGCAACGGGAAGAAGAGCATAAAGGTAAGGAAGACCCAATTTTTACAGAGTGGTGAAAGATAGATAGAGAGGCAAACAAACATTAGCATATGCTACATGGAAAGGATCCTGTGACAGGTTGGCTAGCATAACGCAGCGAACTCTACTGATTGTTGGAGACCAAGATCTTGCAGCACCAGCTGCTAATTCTATCATGATGGCTCAGAGAATACCTTATTCATGGCTCGTTGTCATACAGGGAACAGGACATGGTATGATGTTGCAAGTACCCAATGAATTCAGTGCAATTATACAGAATTTCCTTGAGACTGCCATGTAGCAAACAAAAAGATTGTAAAAATTGATTGTGGATTCCTTCATTAAAGCGTGGGCTGCGAAGTGTGTTGTCGTTAACTTTTTCTTCTATCGTCTTCTTCAGCTGCTTCAAAGCCTTTAACACTTCTGTTTTAAGTGTGGACTGAGGTACTAAATATGGCGTGTAAGTACTGACTGATTAACTGATTGAGTGGGATTATCAGGTCAAAATTGTCTTACATAGCATGACAACCTAGATTAGAGTATATGCATATGAGATGATTCTGCTAGTACTTTTCGTAGACGTACCTGTGTCTGTCTATGTCTCTATATAGAGCGAGACAAATAGATGATCCACCTTTTAACTTCTGCTTGGATAAAGCAAGGGCGCGTGGCTTGACAAGGATTGAATATACACAAGGTAGTGCGTGAGGACCCAGCTTAGATACCTGATGAGCTTAAGTAGGTAGTGAAGGCTACTAAGAATAGTATGTCATTTGTGGCAGGTATGTTTCATATATGAGGAGATTTAAACACGCAGATAGGGCCCGTCGCCCAGTCAGGATAGGGCGCTGTTTCTTTAGAAAAGAAGCGCAAGCCTCCGGAGCCAGTTGTCGTGGGATCGAAGCCCGCCGGGCCCGCTAGCCCTATAATATATAGAAATGCAATTTGATGTTCAGAAGATGATGAAGATGAAGATGAGTTAGTAGTATACATGTAAGCGAGATGCAATGAAGGAGGTCATGAGGGTCTGAGGAGAATATCATGCATCTGCTTTAGCACCCTTGCAGTTGCTCCCCATATCACGTTGTTACCATAAGTAAACTTAAATGCGTCTTTGGCAATATGATAATGTTCAGTGTCTAGCTCGATGCTTTTGAGTGTTTCAATAAGTGGTACATCAATTACTGCTTCTACCTCGGTTGTGGAAATCCTGTATTGAGGCAGCATGTCCTGTATTGTTACGAATGGTACAATAAAGTAATTTGATGTCATCGTACGTACTGCACTTAGGCAGCCAACTATCTGGTCAATACTGAATGCGATTCCGACTTCTTCTGCTGTTTCCCGCAAGGCAGTTGAGAGGAATGTGCCGTCGCTTTCAACATATCTGCCCCCAGGGAAAGATATTTCGCCCGTATGCGACTTCAGGTTTGAACTCCGCCTTGTCAGAAACACATGCGGCTTTTCATTGTGATAGTGTATTATCACAAGTACTGCAGCAGGTGTTGCTAACGCTGCGTCGGCTGGAAGATACGGCCTATCTACAAGGGCGGGTCTCAGAAATGAGAGAATTTGTTCCTTCCTCAACAGCTCTTTGAATGACGCCACGGCCAATATATGCTCTGGATACTCTTGCTGGCGACCTCGCATTTAATAAGGCCTGAGGATGTTTTCAGGATTGTATTGTGTAGTGATACAATAAATGTATCCTATGAGCTGAACCCACCTAAGATAGTGAAAGGAGAAAGGTTTGATCTCGGGCAGCTAAAGGGCAACATACAGGAGATGATAAACCGCGCTTCGCAGCTCCGTGGGCTTGTAAGCGGGATCCACTTGACGGACTCGGTGCTTGGCATTCCCCGACTATCAAGTGTCACTGCAGCCAGATATATCAAAGAGCATATTGATGCAGAAGCTAGGCTGAGCTGCAGTATCAGAGTGCGCGATCGCAATTTCCCTTCCCTATGTCAGACCGTGTCAGATGCAATACTTATCGGGGCTGAGAGCGTGCTTATCTTAATGGGCGATGAGCCAGCAGACAAGCTAGGCGATTCTGGTCTGAGGCCAAGCACCGCAGTCAGGATGCTTAAGAATGAGGGTTATGACTTGAATATTAAACTCGATCTGTCATTTCCAGCAAAAGTCAAGGATAAATCGGCTCAATCAATAAGGAATAAGCTTAACGTTACTCCGCACTCTCTTGTAAGTCAATCGATCTCGTCGCTTTCCGACTTGGGAGAGATAGCAGACCTTGCCAAGCCCTATGGTGTCAAGGTCACTGCAGTGGTGATGGTTCCGTCTGAAAAGAATCGCCAGTCAGCTTCACTCATCGGACTTGACTGGTCAGAATATGAAAGCAACCCTGTAGATTTCATAAGACAGGCTGCCAAAATGGCAGATGCCGTGCTCTTGACCTCGCCCAATAGCTTCGCATCAGGCCTTCAGCTACTACGGCAGCTCAAGCAATGAGATCATTATTATTATCATCATCACTGGCTCTTTTTCTTTCTGCGATTTCACTTTTTATAGAGTCGATGACCCGTCTGTAATAAGGTTGCAGGTTCTCATCTTCTGGAAGCCTAGGCCTTTTGTAATTTACAGCTATCTCATCTTTAATTGTGCCAGGCCTTCTTGTAAAGACGACGACCTTGTTCCCCAGAACGACTGACTCTAATATGTTGTGTGTGATAAATACTATAGTCTTCTTTGTCTTGGCCCATATCAGCTGAAGTTCTACCAGCAGCAGGTCGCGGGTCTGGCTGTCCAGAGCGGCAAAAGGCTCATCCATCAAGAGCACTTCAGGATCCATGACAAGTGCCCTTGCTATTGCAACCCTCTGCTTCATTCCACCCGATAATTGGTACGTGTAGGCATCAGCAAACTTGGTTAGCTGCATCATATCAAGATAGTGTATTGCACGCTCTTGTCGTTTGCTCTTCTCAACGCCAGCCATCTTTAGCCCAAACTCAACGTTGTCTAAGACTTTGAGCCAAGGAAATAACGCATTTTCCTGAAATACCATAATCCTATCAGGTCCAGTTTCAGTTACATGACGACCGTTTAGGATTATTTCTCCTTCTGTAGGCTTGTCAATACCCGCCAGAATGTTGAGCAGAGTTGTCTTACCGCAACCAGACGGCCCTACAAAGCACACAAACTGCTCATCTTCTATTGTCAGGTTGATGTTCTTGATGGCAGTGATTAGCTTTGCCTCATTTCGTTGCACTGCAAGAAATTGCTTGCCTATGTTTCTTGCTTCAAGTTTGGCCATATTATACCACCAG
>DASUUV010000060.1:0-46126 GCA_036373895.1 Nitrososphaera sp.
ATGGCGCAACATCACGTGTGCTTCTGACGCATGTTTGGCTGCTTCTTCCGGCGTCGGGTACTTTGCTAGATATTCATGTAGCACAAGTGAGACTGCGGTATTTGCTACTGCACTTGTGTCTGCTCCACTAAAACCTTCAGTCATCTCAGAGATCTTAGCATGGTCCACATCTGGACCCATCGGTTTGTCTTTTGCATGTATCTCTAGTATTCTTTGTCTTGCTACTTTGTCTGGCATAGGTACAAACACTATCTTGTCGAACCTGCCGGGACGCAAAAGCGCCGTGTCAATCATATCTGCTCTATTGGTTGCAGCGATCACTACCACGCCTGAAAGAGCCTGTATGCCGTCAAGCTCTGTCAGGAGCTGTGACACAACCCGCTCTGTTACCATGCTATCGCCTCCCATACCTCTTGTCGGAGCAATCGAGTCTATTTCGTCAAAGAACACAACGCATGGAGCTGCCTGCCTTGCTCTTCTAAATATCTCTCTGATGCCGCGCTCTGACTCACCGACCCACTTACTCAGCAGCTCGGGTCCTCTTACACTGATAAAGTTAGCTTCAGACTCTGTTGCTACTGCCTTTGCAAGTAATGTCTTGCCGGTTCCTGATGGTCCATGCATAAGGACACCTTTTGGCATGGTGTGTCCAAGCTTTGCATACAGATCAGGATATCTCAGCGGCCACTCAACTGCTTCCTGAAGCTCGCGCTTTATCTCTTCTAAGCCACCAATTGCAGACCACGGAATGTCTGGCGACTCAAGGTATACTTCTCTCATGGCAGATGGCATGACTTCCTTGATTGCGTTTTCAAAGTCGCTCATTGTGACTATCAGCTTGTTGAGCACCTCTGGCGATAGCTTTTCGTCTTCAAGATTAAGCTCTGGTAATACCCTCCTCAAACACTTCATTGCTGCCTCTTTACAGAGATATTCTAAGTCTGCTCCCACAAATCCATGCGTCACTCCTGCGACCCTATCTTGATCTACGTCGGATTCAAGCGGCATGTTGCGCGTATGTATTTGCAGTATCTCTAACCTGCCGCGCTTATCTGGAACTTTAATTTCGATTTCTCTATCAAATCTGCCGGGTCTTCTCAGAGCAGGATCAAGTGCATTTGGTCTGTTTGTGGCTGCAATGACAATGACTTTTCCCCTAGCTTCAAGGCCGTCCATAAGTGACAGCAGCTGCGACACGACTCTTCTTTCTACTTCACCTGTAACCTCTTCGCGTTTTGGAGCGATAGAGTCGATCTCGTCTATAAATATAATTGATGGCGCCTTTTCCTTTGCTTCTTTGAATATTTCTCTAAGTCTAGCTTCTGATTCTCCATAGAATTTGCTCATGATTTCAGGTCCTGAGATGCTGATAAAGTGGGCGTTGCTTTCGTTTGCAACAGCCTTGGCCAGAAGCGTCTTACCTGTGCCTGGAGGGCCATACAACAACACTCCTTTCGGTGCTTCTATGCCTAGTTTCTCAAATATCTCCGGGTGCCTGAGCGGAAGCTCGATCATTTCTCGAACTTTTTGGATCTCTTCTTTTAGACCACCGATGTCTTCGTATGTTACCTGCGGGACTCCTCTGAGAGTCTCACCCTTTTCTGCAATGTGGAATATTGTCTTCTGTGTGACTAGAACAGCATCTGCAGCCGGCGTGACACCAATTACTTGAAATGTCAGTCTGCCGCCAAAGTATGGAACCATCACGTTATCACCCTTGATTAGCGGCACGCTTTCAAGAGCATCTGCCAGATAGCGCTCGTCTATTGGCGGTATGGCCTCAAGAGGTGCCACAATCACTTTTTCGGCCGGGACTGCCTTTATCTTCTTGACAATTACAGTATCGCCTATCGCAATGCCAGCATTATTCCTGACAAGACCATCCACCCTGATAATGCCCTTGCCCTCATCAGAAGGGTAAAGCGGTAGACATTTGGCAACCGTCCTGCGCTTGCCTCTGATTTCAATAACATCTCCAGTTGATGCGCCCAGCGAATCCATTGAATCGTAGTCGATTCTTGCTACTCCCCGACCTACATCTCTGGTATATGCTTCAAGTACCTTTAGGGATAGGCTATTCTGGCTCACACCAACACCTTAGAAATACCGCTCTTTATACCTTTGTTATCTTTCGCCCTATCTGTGATTACAAATGCAAGTTTTGCAATAAATCCCTATACAAATAATTTTAAAAATCTAAACCTCTAAAGAATTATAACTTTCCTCCAAGCTCCTGTCATTGAAATCATGATAAAAGAGAACAACAAGCCGATGCTGCCAGGCGAACACATTGCATCCATCGAGGAATTTGAGGGAGGCAAGAATACTTACATTGCTTCTGATGGAACGGTACGGTCTACAGCTGTCGGAACAAGAGTTTATGATCTAAAACGCAGGATTGTCAAGGTTGACCAAAAGAACTCGCCGATGCTACCAAAGGTGGGCGATACCATTGTCGGATATGTCGATATGCTGTTTAGTAGCATGGTCTCTGTCAAGATCCTATACATAAATGATAAGAGATCTGATGCAGGGTTTTCTGCCATTGCATCAGCAAGGGTTGGAAGCCGCGGAGACAGGGACAGAAGGGGTGGTGATAGGCGTGCCACCTTTCATACAGGCGACGTCGTAAGGGGTAGAGTCGTTAGCCTGCTCAACTCGACGGTGCACCTTACGCTTGCAGAAAAAGAGTATGGAGTGCTCTATACCTTGTGCTTCATGTGCGGCGGAGATACCGTGCGCACCAATGAAAACACGATAAAATGCGTTGAGTGTGGTGCATTTGAAGAACGCAAGCTGACGCATGACTATGGCAAGGAAACATTCCGTCTGATACACAAAGCAGGCAAGTAGAGAGAGTGTAGTATTACTACTAGTAATGTAATAATAATAACAATAGCAGCATGGCACCAAAGGTTGCCTTTCAGGGTGAGCGAGGAGCTTATGGCGAAATGGCTACTCTACAGTATTTCCCCGACGCTAAACTGCTGCCGCTCAAGTCATTTCAAGATGTATTTGATGCTGCAGAGACTGGCAAAGTAGAGTATATTGTAGTACCATTGGAA
This sequence comes from Nitrososphaera sp., assembly GCA_036373895.1. Classification (GTDB taxonomy): domain Archaea; phylum Thermoproteota; class Nitrososphaeria; order Nitrososphaerales; family Nitrososphaeraceae; genus Nitrososphaera. Next base: position 3,066 of record DASUUV010000060.1, read on the forward strand.
AACTCGATAGAGGGAAGCATCAATGAGATCTATGACTTGTTGCTCCAGACTAAAATGAACATCGTAGGCGAGATTTATCAACGCGTCAGACACTGTCTTATTGCAAACAGAGGCACAAGAATGATCAGGTATGTGCATTCGCATCCACAAGCACTTGCACAATGTAGATCATATCTTCAAAATAAAGGGTTCAAGCCTGTGCCGACTTACGACACAGCTGGCGCAGCGAAGATGATAAAGGAAAACAAGATGGCAGATTCTGCTGCTATAGCGAGCAAGAGAGCGGCAGAATTGTATGATATGGAGATACTTGATGAAGGTATAGAGGACAGGAAGAACAATTATACTAGGTTCTTTGTGCTGTCGCCAAAAAAGAAAAGGAGTGGAAAAAGCGATCCGCATGATATCGGCGGCCACAACCACAAGACTTCGATCATATTTTCAGTCCGGCATGTCCCTGGCGCGCTTTTTGGTATCTTGGGCGAGTTTGCGATACACAAGATAAATTTGACTAAAATAGAATCTCGGCCAACCAAGGAGACACCTTGGGAATACAACTTTTATGTAGACTTTGAAGGTCACCTCCAGAACAAGGCTGTGCATGAAGCACTCTTGTCAATAAAGCCAAAGACATCTTACATCAAGATACTTGGTTCTTACAAAAAGGCTGAGTTTCACTAGTAGCGCCTGAAGCGCAACCCTAGGCCTATCGTTATTATGCCAGTTACTACAAGCATAAGCGCGCCGCTCAGGCCGAGCGGGCTTGACTTTGTCTGTGCATGACCCTCAATTGTAAGATCTGAAGTGCCTGTATTGCTGATCGTTATCCTGTGCTGGCCGGCCTTTTGCGCAGTCAGATCGTAACTGAAAGAGGAATTGCCGCTTCTTGACTCAATGACTTGACCATCCGGATCTTTGATCTCGATATGGAATGTAGTACCGCTCACCGAAATGCTTGCAGTGCTCTCTACGTTCATATCCGGAGTAATTACATCCACTGTTCCAGGCCTGATAGTGTTATCAAGTGGGACGTCTACTGGCACATTGGAATAGATACTCGACGCTATGCCAATGACAATGAATACTATTCCTGCTGCAATAGCTATGTAAAAGACCTTGCTTGCCAGCATACAAATTGCCGAAGTGTGATACTATATATATAGTGCTTTATGGCATTGCGACCAGCAAGAGCAACAACACCATTAATGATAGCATATTAAGATCTTCTTATACCACAGCAATACCTCGTCTTACTATATATATGAACCACATAACAGAATTTTCCACGAATTTTGCAGTCAATCATAACTGAACAACAGGCGTTAGATTGTACAGTTTAAGGGCAATTGATTCCTATACCTCATGGTATGAATACGATGGGCAATTATATTACATCCATTATCATCCATAAGGGACAACTTGCCGATGTAGCTGTTCTAACTCTTCTATTTTGTTATACTGCCATTTGACAACCTTAAAGTTCTTCGACTGAAAGTTAGCTTCTTAAATTTCACACTAAGGTGCAAGCTCAATAAGATTGGACTGGTTCTGACATAGTTGACACCAGAGACGGATTAGAGGCAGCGGTCTACTTTTGTTTTTATTATATTTATTTTTGACCTTTAAGAGTGCAGATTTCTTCTGCATATTCAAGATGGTATAATAATATCTTATTCTTAGATTAGCGCTTTCTAATATCATCTTCTTCTTATACTATAGATCTACTGAAGGCAGAGCAAGACAACTTTTGCGTGGGCAAACGTGTATATCCGCATCCCTCCGCCTTGATATGCTAAAGGTGCTCCAAGTAGTGGTCGTATGCATTGCTACCAAGATAGCAAGAATAACAATTAACAAGTAATGTGAATGAAAGCGGATCCTGGCAACATAATACATGGAGCCCAAATCCATATAATTTTTTTCTTTATACTGCCAGGACCGTTACAGCAGCTGCTGTAATAACAACAATGCCGCCAATTTTAAAAAGGTTTCAGTTATTGTAGATGTACACTTAGAATTATGACTATTCGGCAAGTTATCTATGACTGTCGATTAGAATATCCTATCAAAAATGATATAATTTTAAAAAAATAAAAAAGTGAGGCTCTTGTAGACTTGATTTGTACTTGTGTGGTCAGGTATTACCTGCAGAGTCCCCCTGGAAGGCTGGTTCCACAGTTATTATTGTCTCCAAAGCTGTTTTGGTTCACGTTTGTAGGCATTCCATCGGCATTGTTCAGATCAGCTGTCTCGTGGCCAAATACCGTGTTGTAGTCTATGTGGTTGCCTTCGCTCATTGGATCTAGGAATATGCCGTTATCTCCGTTGCCATACATGTTGTTTGCAGCTACGACATTATCAGAGCTGCCTAGAATGAGAATCCCTTCTTCCAGGTTAGCAACTATCTGATTAAATGCTGTGACTCCTCCGTTACTTGAGTCTGATACTGCTGCAATCCCGTTATTGGTCAGAGTATTTCTACTGATTTCGGTTCCTTCTGAATTAGCCACTACTGCACCTAAGTCGTTGTTTGCCAATTGCACATCTGTGAGTGCTCCTCCTGAACTTCCTAGGAATGTGACTCCTCTGCTAAAGCCAGATATTTCTCCAAGACCTGATATGGCAACATTATCGGCATTTGCAACCAATATTCCGCTACTGCCATCATAATCCGCTGTTCGAGCTTCTGCACCGGGTTCATTGCCCGAGTTTGTTGTCGGATCTTGTGAACCGTCCTCACTGCCAGAGCTTATTGAATAGCCATTCAGGTTGATGGTTATACCACTTGCACCTACGATAAGTCCATCTCCGTTGCTACAATTAAGATCTGATGTTAATGTCACGTCTTGTGTTACGACCTGTCCGCATGATGCTATTCCACCGTTTGGTTGTAGACCTAGTCTTTCACTCGCAGCACCCGCAGCACCATTATCATTGCTGTTAGCTGAATTCCTCTCCTCTTCCTGAGAGTCAGTTTGTTCTGTCTCGTCTTCATTGGCTCCCTGACGGTCAGTTTGTTCTACCGCCTCTTCATTGTCTTCTTCCTGTACTGACTGTTCTTGGGGTTCTTGTGTGTCTGTTCTTTCTGTGTCTGTTCCTTGTGCCTGCGCCATCATAGGAAATGTTGTTGCACTTAGCACTGCAAGTATGCTCACGGCTACTGCAGTGTAGAACGCTATGGATTTGGGCTCCATTGAGATGGAAACCCATAATAAACTATTTATAGAATGGGTAATGCCGTACCCTGACTTTTTGCCAGTAATTTCGAATATGTTTCTAGGACAGATCTCTGAATGTTCCTCTATATAATATTGCAGAAATAAAGATCCCTATATATTTAAAGAACACTGGGAAGCGTAGTATAAAGGAAAATTGACAAAATATTCGAATCTTTAACAGTATGGCAGTTATCATTGTGCTAGGGATTGTCGTTCGGAAGTAGAGAAAATCAATGGCCAATAATGTTAGCATTTCAAAAAGTACTTCTAATCGTGATAGAATTGATATTATCACATCCATTCTTGATTCCGCAAACGGTGGGGCAACTAGGAGAAGAATATTACTCGTATCCGGTCTTTCCAGTAATCAATTCAAAAGGTACCTTTCTATGTTGATAGAGAATGATTATATCAGGATGGAAATTCAAGAGAGGAGTAAAGGAACCGCAATCTATAGAACTACAGGCAAAGGAATTGCTCTATTGCGTGTATACCAACGTATCAGGGATCTGTTATCACCAGATACTGCAACTAACAATTGGTTCATTGACTATAGATCCAGCATTCCTATGTGGCACAACATGCAGAAAAAGTGAGAAGATCAAAGCGATAAAAAGAAAGAATGAGAATCTTGAGAGAGTTCGAGATAAAGGGAATGAGATAAGTAGTAGTTATATCCCTATTAAAGAAAAATGCGAATATGGCCTTTGACGCTATTTCTTATAAGTGTTAGGAATTGAACAAAAATCTTTTGTTCAATTTCAGATACCTGCCAAGCCCGATCATTCAATTAAGACTTGAGGTTATCAATAACCCTGTAAGCATACAAAAAATTTTCTGCTCAAGATAAGTAGCTCAATATAATTTAACTTATGACCTATATACAAGGATAAAATCATTATAAGAACTCGTTGTTTATCATTTGTAATTTCATCTGTTAGTCACTTGTGCGTATAAAAGGTATTCTTAATTTTATGAAAGAATTATCATAGGAATGGAAATACCCATTTCATATATCCCGCTAAAAGCATAGTTTTTTTCGGGAGCATGCAACGGCTGGTCAGGCATAGAACTCCTATGCTTGCGGTAATATTAGCAGTATTAGTTGCATTATCATCCACATTAATGATGCTAATTACTATGGGACAACGGGAAGAAACACCGCCGGTACTACAGGAAGAAACACCGCCGGTACTACAGGAAGCAAACTTGCAGGATGATAATCAATTAATTGCGAGCACAGATGCTAAAGGTAGAGCTCATTTTGGACTCGGCATTCTGAATCCTATAGAGCATCGTATTGTCCCCATTACAAATAGCAAAGATAACAAAGCTAATGCTACGTTTACCACAGCTACTGCCAATAGTATTACAAATAGCAAAGCTAATGCTACGTTTACCACAGCTACTGCCAATAGTATTACAAATAACAACGACGACAACAATAACAACAAAGCTAATGCTAATGCTAATAATCGCGATACGCGCAAGATGGAAGAAAATAAGAAGAATAACGAGGTTACTGTCGAGGCCAATCCAAATATTTTTGTAAATTCTAAAAATAATACGACAACTATTGCATCTTGCGGTCAGGTAATAACTAAAGATGTTATACTGTTAAAAGACATTGAATGTCCGGGAGTTGGGATGATTGTAGGCACAGATGGAATAACCATAAACCTCAATAATCATAGATTATCTTTGGCTAATAATACAGACATATCAAGCATTCCAAAAGTAGAAGAGATCGGAATACTGGTTCCAGGTCAAAAGAATATTACAATCAGCGGACCTGGTGTTATCACGGGTTTTGATAAGGCGATTGAATTTGCAGGGAGTGAAAGAAGTTATGTATTGGATCTTAAAGTAACAGATAACAATATAGGTCTGTCATTAAAAGCCTCCGATGAAATTACAATCTATAGAAGCTTTATTGAAGGAAATGCAATCGGCATAGCATCTCAATCAAGTAAGGACACTTTGATCGTAAGTAATTATGTATCACAAAATACTAATGAAGGAATTGTGCTTATGGATTCTAATAACTTCACAATAGGTGCTAACAGTTTAATTGGAAATGGCAATATTGGCATGTTCTTAGATGTAAGTAGCTTCAATAATACGATATCATCTAACAATATCCTCAACCATGCTGTTGATGTTAGTAATGCGGATGGGATACCAATTCACATATCAATGAATGAATATCTTCAAAATAGTTGTGGCAAAGCCCTTCCTGACGGAATATGCTAAAGAAAATTCAAGAACTAGCCATTATATGGCTTCATAGTATCAGCACCGGCTTGTTATGATTGATTTGCTTTTTATAAAGTAGCTTTTTCTGCCAGGTATTTCGTTCGTAGAACCTATTATTGTTGTCATTATCTATGTCCTTAGCCCGGCCAGAATAAAAGCCCAAAAAGGACTGCCTAAATGAAAAGGCTTTCGTCATAGCTCTTCATCTAGCTCTTCGAAGGCGCCGGCCTTAGATATCTCGTGAAGACGCATGGCGACCATCCTTCTATACTCTTTCATATCGAGTATGCCTTTTTCATCCAACATCTCTACAAGAGTTGTAAGCCGGGCGCTTAGCTCTTCAATTTCATTCAGCTCCTTGCCCGTTACCTTTTTTGGCTCTACCAAGTCGTCACCCTCAGCGCCATGCTCTCGGTGACGACCTTTCCTCTTGCTTGGCATCTACGGGTCAGGTATATGAGCCGCAAGTATTTAATTGTCAATTGAGCAACAAGAATCTGCCAGTTAATGTTATCATCTTGTCACGTGAACCCTTTGATTTGGAGATTAACCGCGATGTAGAAGTTATGCTATCTTCTTTTTAGCGGCAACTTGGTGCAAAAAAAGACCTAGCTGTACTCCAGTTCAAACTCTGATGCACGGCATTTATAAGATCAAATTTTGGATACAGCTTTTACGCCTTTGCCTTCTCTTACTCAACTGGCTCTAACTCCCATTTGCAATACCACCACCACTACCACCACCACCACCAGCTACCAGCATATGCCGATCTTGCTTGCCATGTCAACAAAAGCCATGTTGTGGGTAGCTGTAAAAAACCCTATCACACATCTTCTCAAGATCGCTTGGAGAAGACAAATCCACCTAATTCAAAAAAGATAGGCACTATGACTATTCTCTTAAATATTATATCTTTGCATTGTTTTTGTAGCGTGTAGCGTGTCAGCTGATCCTGCAGTCAGGGAGTTAGAGTGGTACCTGCGTGACCATCTATTTAGGCAATCAAACGCTGGCAAGACCTCATTTAGAAGAGAATTCCTAACACAGGATATGGTGGCCCTTTATCTACGATACAGAAACTCCGATCCTGACCTGTTATCAAACATCATGACCTCTGTGATTAAAATACTAACTGCAAGAAAGGTTGTGAGGCAGGATAGCAACGAGCTGAAGCTGCTAGGCAGGATGACACGGCTGCAATGCGTAAAATGTTTCTATGTCAATTACCTAACAGAGGTTGAGCCTAGGGCGTGCCTTCGGTGCCAGCACAGTGAGCTACAAGACTTTCCAAAGAAGAAAGCGGCCTAAACATTTCGACCTCACTAATAACTATCTTTTGCTGTAGCCTGAACTTGGGTGTCTGAATAAATAAGTTGACTGTGTCGCAGCAAAGAAATAATTGAATTTAATGCTGTTTAGGATGTTCTGGTTTACAGTTCTTTCCCGGAAGTATTTGCCTTTGATTATAGAAGAATCTCTTTAGATTTTTTGATTCCCTCATGTAGGACTAAGGGTGTGGTGGTCTAGAAAGCTTGATATGAACTTCAGCAAGGCCCTCTAAGTGTAGTGCAACTGCAAAGCAGGAAAAAGTGGACAGTCAATGGCACGTCAAGAATTAAGCCAGCCCGAGAGACTTTGAAGAAGGTGATGCCCGTATCAAAAAAGATAGGCGTCACCAGACTTGCCGATATTACTGACATGGATGTCCTGCGTATCCCAAATTATTCTGCTGTAGTACCTGGTACTGAGGACTATATCTGGGTCTACAGCGGCAAGGGCCCAACAAAGGAGCACGCAATGGCAAGCGCACTAATGGAAAGTATTGAACGCTACTCTTCACTGCCATCAGGCTGGCGGGACAAATTTGTCAGATCAAGCTATTCTGAGCTGTCTCAGACCTACAAGGTATTGCATCCTGACAAGATAGTAGAGCCAGTAAGGTTTCTGTACCGCACCGACATGATAATGGACTGGCTACCTGGCTATGACCTTGTGAATGGTGAGAAAATAATGGTGCCTGCATCCATTGCATTGTTTCGATACACGCCGCCTCCGCCGGCTGTCAATCCGTTTGCATACTTTCATACAAATGGACTTGCATCCGGCAATGTAATGGAAGAGGCAGTCTGTCATGCCCTATGCGAGGTAATAGAGCGAGATGCAATGAGCCTGGCTGAGCTACGGGCAAGCGCTATCCCGTTCCACATCTTGCGCACAATTGTACATTCCCTAAATGCTGTGGCATTTTCAGTGTCCCCTATTTTAGCCGACAAATTTGTAGATGACCCAAGCATATTCCCTGATGTCGACATTTCAGAAATTGACTTTGGGCCTGTCAAGAACTTGGTTGAAAAGTTCAAACAGGCAGGCATTTCGCTTATGGTAAAGGATATTACCTCCGACATTGGCATTCCGACATTTAATGCAAGCAGCGTAGAGTGGATCAGCCACGACTACGGCTACCTTGCAGAGGGACATGGGACACATCCTGATGCGAGGATAGCCCTCCTCCGCGCAATCACTGAAGTATCACAGACAAGGGCTGCAAACATTCAGGGCGCAAGAGATGATCTGCGGAAGATCAAGTATAGCGATGAGAACACTGATGATAGACGCGCTTGGCAGTTTATGCCCTCAACAAAAAAGATCAAATTCCCAGAAGTACAGACATTCTTTAACGAAGATATTCTCGACGATATCAATTTGATCCTCTTACACCTAAAGAGTGTAGGATTGAATCAGGTAATAATCGTCAACCTAACAAATCCGGATATTGGAATTCCAGTGGTCAGGGCAATAGTGCCAGGCCTTGAGACTTTCAAGATAACAAAGTCAGTTATGGGCATGCGAGCAAGGGCGTGTTTTAAGCAATGGACAAGCCGATAATATTTCTAGGGCCATCGCTGAGCCATGAAAAGGCAAGGAAAATCTTTGACGCAGACTACAGGCCACCTGCAAGAAAAGGAGACTTTTTGCGGCTGGCTGCAGATTTTGCTGCAGTAGAGATAGCGGTTGGGTTTGTCGATGGTGTGTTCCTGCAGGACTATCCCCCCACTCCGATTGAAGTGTACCATCTGGCAAGAAAGAATGGTGTGCTATTAGCCGGTGCAGCAAGCCTAGGCGCATTGAGGGCAGTCGAGCTTGAAAAGTTTGGCATGGTGGGAATTGGCAAGATATTTCAACTCTACAAGATGGGCAAGCTTAATGCAGACGACGAAGTGGCAGTCACATTTGCCTCGGAGGAGGGTGACTACCAGCTACAATCTGAGGCTATGATAGACATACGGTATAACCTCTACCTTGCACACAAAAAAGAAGTCATCAGCGAAAAGGCAAAAAGCATGCTTGTCAAACTGGCAAAAGAGATTTACTTTCCCCACCGAAAATATATGTACATTCTCGAGGAAGCAAAGAACAGGTATCCTATGCTTGAAAGCGAGATCAACTCTTTTGGCAGCTATATTAGGTCAAATAGAAAGAGCCTCAAGGAAATGGATACAATACGACTTGTAAAATACCTTAAGGAGCGCTACGACTCTACTAATACTATTTCGACGCGATAGCTGCATTTATTTGATTGACTAGGTTTGATATGCCGACAGGCTTTGTGATAAATGCCTTGACATCTATTGTGGGAAACATCTTTCTGAACTCTTCATAATAGATCTGAAACGCGGTCAGAAAGCAGACCTTAACGCCTGTGTCCCTTTTCTTCAACTGTCTGTACAGGTCAAAGCCATTTATCCTAGGCATTCGGATATCAATTATCATAAGGTCATAATACATAGGTTGGAAGCTTGCAAGGGCGGCCTGCGGATCGTTGAAGGTATCGACTGTGAAGCCATAGCGCTCAAGGCCCTTCTTAAGGACATTCGTGATGTCAGGTTCGTCATCCACTACGGCTATCCTTTTCATGAATGCATAAAATTTTGGGAGGCACTATTTTAATTCAATGGTTCCCTTTTTTATCCAACAGATATATTCTTAAACTGTCTCCTCATTGCTGTAAAGGATAGTGAAGATCTATACAAAGACAGGCGACAAAGGTGAGACTAGGCTTATCGGTGGCAAGCATGTGAACAAGGCTGATCCGCGCATAACTGCTTATGGGGAAGTTGACGAGCTGAATTCTAGTATCGGTCTTGCAATTTCATTTCTGCGCTCAAGACAGGATCTACTTTCGGATGTAGCAGGTATCTTGGAGCAAGTGCAGAATGACCTTTTTGTTCTCGGCTCAGATCTTGCCGACGCTTCTTGGCCACAGGCCAATAGCAAGACGCCGCGCACTAGTAAAAAAATGGCGTCTGCGCTAGAGCCAATCATCGACAGGATCGAGTTGGAGCTTGAATCGATCACATTTTTTATCCTGCCTGGAGGAAGCATAGAAGCATCACTTTTGCATCTTAGTAGAGGAGTTGCACGCCGGGCAGAGAGAGCTGTCGTATCGCTCTCAAAGAGCCAGCCATTAAACCCTGCAATAATAGTCTATCTTAACAGGCTGTCTGATCTTCTCTTTGTGACAGCTCGGCTTGCCAACAAGAGACTGGGCATGCAAGACCTCCCTTGGAGAAAGTAATTTGTCACTATTCTGTCAGCAATTGCAATAAAAGACTAACATTAAAATACCTAAAGCTTGACTGCCAAGCTATAGCCTGTGGGCCAAATCTATAATGTATTGATAATATTGGCCATCACTTTGTTGATGGCGGTGACGACAACAGTGCTTGTATATTTTGTCGACCTGTTGCCTCAGGTGGTTGTTGATGACAATGTGGCGCTGATAGCATCTAATAATACCTCAATCAGCGGTAGTGAGGTAGCTCAAGACAATTAGCTTTAAAGTTAGGTATCTCATTCTCATGCATTAAGCATGTCCAGTGAAAAGGATAGTGTCAGTTGCCCCTACTGCGCATCAAAGTTCGACAGCAATGAAGAGCTTTCAAAGCATATAGACAGGATACACCATGGCTCAGGCCTTCTTGAAGGCGACACGAGAAAATGGTAGTAGTAGATGACCTGTCTCTTTTTTTTCATTCTGTTTTGGAGCTTAAATCTATCAAGCGCGCCGGCTGGGTCTCAAAGGTCCAAGTGGAAGACGCAGAGTCCGTTGCAGATCATACATTTTCAATGGCAACCATGGCGATGCTTTTGTCAGACATGCTGGGCTTTGATACGCACAAAGTAATCAAGATGGTCCTCATGCATGATCTTGCAGAGTCAATAGTGGGCGACTACATACCCGGCGATGTGACTGCTCGGCAAAAATTAGCCAAAGAGAAAAAGGCAATGAAATTTATCCTGTCTGGTCTTCCCAAAGAGGTAAGTGAAGAGTATGAAGAGATCTGGCTTGAATATCTGCATAATAAGACCGAAATTGCGAGATTTGTCCACAGGATAGATAAGCTGGAGATGGCGCTGCAAGCTAATCAGTATGCAAAGCAGGGATACGCAGACAAATTGCTGGCTCCTTTCTTTGAATCTGCCAAGACCGCCGTTGGTGATGCAGGCGACATTGTAAGTGAAATCCTAAAATCTTTAAGGCTGGCATCAGCCAAGAAATAGTGCATGCAGTATTTCATGGCCCTCAAGATAGGGGAAAAACGTGTAAAAGTTGCACAAGAGTTGCTGACACGCTATACAGGCCATGCCATGCCTGCCCTTGCCCTCAAAGACAATAAAAACAATATCTGGGAGCCTGTAGGAGAAGAGATATTTTACGCTGTGGTCAAGGAGGACGCTGGCTACATGATTGCCTTTTGCGACAGCAAGGGCATTGCAAAATCAATTGCGCAGTGGTTTTCAGAAGATTTAAAGAATGAGATTATCACGAAGATTAAGGCGGAGCAAAATATGCAGGAATACTTTGGGAAGCTATCACTCCCTATCTAGCCCAGTTCATCACGCCAATTTTTGCTGTTGCCTCTTTCTATGGTCAATACTAACACTCTCTAAGGGGTAAATGAGGAAGGGTGCCTACCAGTAGTAGTAAAAAAGTAACTTATACCCGAGTGCAGCCAAACCGATAATGAATATTGTGATCCAATCGCAAGAAATGCAATTGATTGCAGAATTATTACCCTATCTATCTTTGCATTTTTAGAAAAGAATATGCAACCTATCATGGGTAGTTAGATTAGGTTAGATTTGCTCTATTCGAGGATATATATATACATAAGCACAATAATGCTGCTGCTATGATGATCACAATCATTGAAATGCGATTATTACTATTTTACTTACACAATAGATCGGTCAAATAATAATAGTAATAGTAATAATCGCTGTTACAAGACTACACGTGCAGATATGGCTTTTATACCGAAATAAGCTTATGAGCATAACCTTGGCAGACAGGTTCGAGCAGGAAATAGAGACAAGGGGACATCTTATCGATTCGATGATACTGACAAGAATATTTGATGGCATCATGGATCTTCAGGGCGACTTTCAGGTGCTCGAGTTCACCGTAGGTAAGAGAAAGAGCGATCCAAGTTACGCTCGGCTGCTGGTAAAGGGGAAAAGTAAGGAACACCTTGAAAGCATACTTGAACAGGCATACAGAGAAGGCGCTCAACCTGTGTCAGTGCAGGAAGTGAAGCTAGAGCCTGCTCCAAAGGATATGGTGATGCCGGACGACTTTTATAGCACCACAAACAACACAACACAAGTTTACTATGGCAACCAATGGATAGATGTCCATAATATGATGATGGACAAGTGCATTGCAGTGGACATACAGCGCAAGACAGCCCAGTGTAAGATGGTCCGAGACATTGTCAAAGGTGACATGATAGTTGTAGGTGAGCAGGGCGTCAAGATAATCCCACAGGAGCGCCCCCGCGAAGGCATTGACATTTTCCAGTTCATGAGCAGCGCAAGTTCTAGCGAGCGTCCCACACAGCACATCGCTCGAAAAGTTGCAAGCGATATTTACAATACAAGGAAGGAAGGCGGTAAGATAATTGTAGTGTCAGGGCCGGTGCTTGTGCACTCTGGTGCAGTCGAAGCACTCGCCTCGTTGATCAGGATGGGATACATTGACGGCCTTCTTGCAGGCAACGCGCTGGCGGTGCATGATGTTGAAAATGCGTTGCTTGGTACTTCGCTTGGCATGCGTGTGAACGACGGCACACTTGCAGTTAGAGGACACCGCAACCATATGCAGGCCATCAACGAGGTTTTCAAAGCTGGAGGACTCAAGGCACTGGTTGAAAAAAGAGTCCTGAAAAGTGGCGTGATGTATGAATGCATAAAGAACCATGTGCCCTTTGTACTTGCAGGCTCTATACGTGACGACGGTCCCCTGCCTGACGTAGTCACAGACGTTGTTGAGGCACAACGTAAGTACAAGGAAGTGATTAAGGGAGCCAAACTGGTGCTGATGTTATCCACGATGCTGCATTCTATCGCAGTAGGAAACATGCTATCTGCCTCAGTCAAGGTAGTGGCAGTCGATATTAGCCAGCCTGTGGTGACCAAGCTCATCGATAGAGGAACTGCTCAGGCAATTGGCATTGTAACGGACGTGGGAGCATTCCTACCTATAGTTGTAGAGCACCTAAAGGATATTGCTGCAGCTGAAGAAAAAAGTAACGACTAAAATAAGTAACGTGCATAAATGAAATATTGTTGTTGTATGGTAGACAAGCCTAATTACAAAAAGGACTTGACTACTGAGCAGTACGAAGTATGCTGGAATAAGGACACTGAACCTCCGTTTTCGGGCAAGTACCACGACTGCAAGTGTAAGCGTCAAATTTGACGCTTGTCTTTGATTTGGCTATTAGCGCTTGTGTGTATCTCTTTATTTAGCTAGTACTTTCCTTCATGGAACGCAGCGTCAGATGCACAGCCAACGACTTTATAAAATAGCCTAAGTGCCTTTAAGAATAATAATAATGGTGTGCCTAATGATGAATGAGTTAGTAGTTGTAGTAGCACTGGTACTACTGGTATTATTAGCAGTAGCAGTACCTACAGCAGCAACAGCAACAACAACAACAACAACACCATTATTCGTAGATTTGGAAAATTATGGACATAGTACAGGTTTTAGCGTTTATGTGCCGCATGCTAATGGTAGCAGCAGTAACGACTGGGTTATTGATTCGTTTTCAGATGGCGAAGGTAGAATACAAACAGAGCAGTTCTCAGCAGTACCTGCTGTCTCACCAGAGTTTGAAGAAGCTGCTACCATTTGCGAACTCAAATCTTCTAACCCTGATAGATTTACAAGTGTTTCACCAAGTACTGGAAAGACATACTATTGTGGTGCTTTTGGTTCGCTTGCTGGTACTACTAATAGCGTATCTATCAGAATGTATCAAACTTTTGGACTGAACCCACTTGAGTATCACTTATCACTTTTGGACTATAACACATTTTACAATGCAAACAAGCGTGTTGTCAATATAACAGATACGACTATACCATTGGTTGACTCTACCACAAACCAGACAATTCAACAGATTCCAGCCAAAATAGCAAATATCATCCTTCTACGTAGCCAACCCGACAGTTTTGCAATGCTTGAATATAGAGATACCGTGTTATATACAACAGATGCAGAAATGACAGATGGATATACCTACGTTCTTACTTTTAAACGAGGCACGATACACGACTATGATTCTGAGGTTGCAAAGGAAAGACATGCAGCTAACGAAGCAATAGCAAAAACAATCTTCGACTCGTTTAGGATAATGACAAAGCAGCAATGACTCAAAAGAAATAGCGCTTGAAATTGCAACAATTATCGCTTATTGTTGAAGAATAGTAAATATCTTGTGATAAAATGTGATTGCAGAATATTATTCAATTTCTTGCATCAATAATGATAAATTATAGTTGTTTGTATCCCAAAGCAGAAAAATTTGTTTAAAACCAAAAAAATAGAATTAACATCAAGACTCGTGTTGGCATTGATTGCAGTAGTTGCGACTACTGTCATGATATCTGCTCCATTACTAGCACAACAAGGAGGAGGAGGAGAATCATGACTTTACCTAAGGATTTCAAAGAGCGTGAAAATGGAAAGGAAAAAGAAAAAGAAGAAGAGGAGAGGAGAACAATAAGATACATCAAAGACAGAAAAGAAAAAGTAGTAGAAAAAACACCAAAAACCCCAAAACAGCGTTTTCATAAAGACATGGAAAACGCAAAGGGTACGATAATAGTCGGCCTAATTGTTGCTGTAGTGGGGGGAGTCATTATTCATGGCTTTTTTGTTCTTGTGGGCCTGGCTATAATTGGAGTCGCTGTATATCAATATCGTGTTGCTAAACGCAAGCACGCAGCAGCAATACAACAAGAGGAGGCTGAAGCTAAGGTTTGAACTACAAACAATTGTTGCAAGCAAAGCAGAATTATGAAGCACATCTAAGTGAGGTGAACGAAAAGCTGGCAAAGATGCAGCAAGAAGGCCAACCCCTAAGCAAGCAACAAAAACATCTACAACACAAAATGGAATTGGAAGCTTCATTACAGACTACACAGAGAGAGTTAAGCCGATACCCGCAACTACAGCCGCAATATAATAATCAACAACAGCAAATCGACAACAAACCAACGATGCCAGCAGATTGGAACCCAGTAACAGGTAGGACAGAAATCCCAGGACAGGGCAGAAGAGCAGCTGGAAAAGCGATGATAGCATTAGGTATCTTCTTTAGTTTATTCGGCTTTTTAGCAACAGAAGGACTTGTATTAGGAATATTCGGCTTTATTCTATCGATAATAGGAGTTATTCTATATGCAAGTGGAAATAGTGCACAAGGAAGAGGTACAACATTCTTTGGCGGCGGCTTTGTGTCGAGTGAATAACAGAGAGAAAGAGAAAGAGGAGTAGATTCTCAGTCATCTGCATTAATTATCATAAATTCCCAACAAACCAAAGGATATTCGTCGTCACTTGTTCTCCTGAATTTTAATTTCTTACCACACATGCAACAGCAGAAAGAGGAATTTCTAAATTCCAAGAGCTGCTTTTGAGTCATTGTTATTATTCCTACTACCAATACCGAGACTGAGAACCACTATTTGTGCTTGTAACCATTCCAATGCATCAATCTCTGCAAGTAGCTTTTCTGTTTCCTGTGTGTCTTTGCTAATAATCAACAGTTCTTTCTTTTGTAAAATGCTAGACTCTAGTTTTTGCAAGTCATAGTCATCGATAGATCTAATCGTATCTATCTGAATTTGGTAGGTGCTATGCACCTGTGGTTTATTATTGGCATTCATTAATTCTTGTAACAGCAAAATTTTTTCATCTATAAGTTTACTTAGAGTTATCACAACCATAATGGAGAACGAAGACATGGTACTGATGACTAATTATTAAATAAACTAGCACTCTGGGGAGAGGGGGTTTATTATATTAGGAGCAATTAATTTAGCACAAGCACAAGGAAAAGAACAAACTCAAATCTTTGCACAGCGAGACGACAATATGATTAGCTTCACACCCAGTACCACTACTGGTGGTAGTTCTCATTGTATATGACGAACACTGTGCGTCTAATGAAAACGCTAAAAGATGAACGAAAAACCAAGCGAGTATGTATCCAGGCTACCTGGGATACACGAGACAAACTAGCGGAACTTGGACATGCAGGAATGAGCCTGGGAGACGTGCTGCGGGATTTGGTAGAAGAAAAATATCAGCAGTTGCAACGGCAACAACAACAGAGTCAGAAGCAAATGCTTTCTGCGAGGCGATAGAGAAGATATGGCTAAATCTTCAAAATCCTCATCAGGTTGCAGTAGTACTGACTATACCAACTCTCCACCACTATATAAAATCGCTCTTAGTCCTAAACAAAAACTGCAGATCGAGATAATTAATTTAGACAACGACTTAGAGCAACTTGCACTAAGAGCTCCATCCATAAAATCGCTAGTAGATAAAATCAGAGACACACTTGGCAGAATAGTTCACCTGGCTGATGGTGCTGACGTGCGGCAACTATGCGGCCCTTCAATGGAGGATTGAACTAACGAAATGGAAGAGATAGAACTAGACATAAGTGACAACCTCAGAGATAATGGTTTCCGATTAATCAGGCATGATAAAACCATTCTCTTAGAAGATGCTGAAGGTAATCAAGCGAGATCTTACATCTACAAGGAATATAACAAAACTGCGAAGAATTTCGTAGAGGAGATTGAGAATACTCAGATGGTAAGTGACGCAATAACACAACAAGAAATTTTGGCATGTCTATCGAGGAATTATGATAAACTATACAATGGACATACTTCTGCTTCTACACTAGCAGCATCAACACCGATTCTTGAGCCGATAGAACTCACAGAAGACATTACCAGAGAATTAACCTATGAAGAAGTGGCCGTGATCTTGTCGACTTCTATAAAGAGAGACGAAAACCCCAAACTAATAACATTCTCTGGTATGATTTTGGCACAGACAAGCGATGATCAACTCAACATAGGCTTTCAAGCAGAGTCTTCAGTCGGCAAGACTTACATTGCATTAGACGTATCGACATATTTCCCAGAAAGTGAAGTAATCAAGATTGCCTCTGCCAGTCCTACGGCCTTCTATCATAGCGGTGTATGGGATCCTGAGAGAAAAGCGCTCGTTGTAGATCTGAGGCATAAGATTCTGATGTTTTTGGATATGCCACACTTTCAGTTATTGGAAAGAATGAGGCCCATATTATCGCATGATGACAAGGAACTAAAATACATGATTACTGATAAGAGTCAAAAATATGGATTAAAAACCAAAGAAGTAATTATCAAAGGGCCAGCATCTGTATTCTTTTGTTCTGCCAGGATGAACCCCGACGATCAAGAAAAGACTAGACTAGTATTTTTGAGTCCTTCAACTGACGAGGAAAAGTTGAAAGAGTCTCTGGAGTTGCTTACACTCAAGAAAAGTAACCCCGATGAATACAAGAAAAGGATTATGGGAGATAAAAAACGACTCTGGCTCTCAAAGAGGGTTCTATGTGTCAGACAGTCAGGTATCCGAGAAGTCAAAGTTCCAGATGAAGGTAGAACCGTTCTTGAGAGATTCAACAAAGATCATAACCATCTACAGCCCAGACACCAACGTGACTATCCTAGAATTTTCTCGTTTATCAAGGCACATGCATTGTTGAACTGGTTCAATCGAGAAAAACTGTCTGAAGATACCATAATGGCAAATGAGAAAGATATCGAAGCAGGGTTTAGCCTGTATAAAGGAATTGAGCAATCTAATGAGATGGGATTATCTCCTTACATGCTCAAGATGTACGACGACGTCTTTATGCCTATACTGAAGCCAAATGAAGGCGTTTCCAGGGACGAAATATTGAAGCAGTACTACAAAGCCAAGCACAAACCCATATCGCCAGAGGTTTTAAGGCTTGAAATATTGCCCCAGCTTGAGGCGGTAGGCCTTATCTACCAAGAAGAGGGTGAGAGAAGAAAAATGCTAGTTTACCCTACCGTGTCACACACATACAACAAAAGTCTAGTAGAGGCTGCTGAGGAGCCAGCAGCAGCTGTATGTGTGTCTGACAGGGGGGTAAAAAATTTAGAGAAAATATTTTGGCAGACATATGACGCCTTAGAGAATAGGGAGACTCACACAGTAATCGAATCATCGTTTAAGGCTAGCCTGATAGCAACAGGTTCGTTTACAGCGTCTGAGGCTCAACAGGCGATAAGGGAAGCGAAAGATAAGGAAGAGCTAACAAGTCCAGAGTATGACATTATGTGCAAAGTTTCTCAAAAAGAGGAGATGAGGGAGCAATGGCAACAACAATAGGAGGAGAAGAAAATGATGGAGAAAGTGCTGTATGTATGTTGAATGGTAGGGTAAAAAACAAAAAAATGAATTTTACCCCACTGTCACTCACACATATAGAAAATAGCAGCCAAGTTTCTCCTTTTGATTTAGAAAATAGGGTTGAAAGCGGGCTAGAGTTCATCCTTGGACATTTATCTGGCCCTCAATTTCCTAGAAGTATATCAGTCTCTACCATAGGCGGAGCGCAGAAGGAAGTAAGTTGCAAAGACGTGGCAATGTTGTATTATCAAGGAGCCCTATGGGAAGACTGCAGGATATCGGCGTTCTATCCAGGCCAAACAAACCCCAACTTAATCTTTATCGACATAGACGCCAAAGACTTTTGCAGTGAAAGGGCACTTAAGACAGCACTAACCAAGATACTTAAGAACATCAAACAGAAACTAAACGGCCATCCTACAGTCTACCGCTCAGGCAGAGGATTTCATATCGTTCAACCCATTAACTGCCCTATTAATTTGGACAATCTGGAGGAACTTAGCAAGTTGGTTAGAGATAAAGACGTAAACAAAGCTTTCTTGCAATTCGCATCATTGTATCTATCTGACAACAAACGTGATTCATGCAATCATACGTCTCTCAAGTCGTGTCTGCTTAGAGTCCCACACACCATTAACTCCAGGTGTAGAGAGCAAGTAAGCATAACTCAAGAATGGGACAAACACAAGCCAGATTATAGGTTGTTAATGGGCAGTTTCTATTCTTATCTCATTGCTAAACGTGAGGAGGAGATTAAGAGATACGCCAGTAACAATATCGTTTCTTCCATCAATGGAGTAAGTCAGAGAACCGCTTGGATTGAAGTGTTACTCCAAACACCACTAGACGACAATCGCAAACTTGTACGTGATCTTATCATAATTCCTTATCTGGTGCTTAGACGGGGAATAGCAGACGTTAATCAAATAATAAGAATTGTAATGGCATGGGCTGATAAATGCTCAGAACTTCGTAGTCTTGAACCGTCTAGACGTGAGTTTGAAAAGCGTATACAGTCGAGGCTCTATGAAGTAATGCGGGATAGAATACCACCTATGCGACTTGAAACGCTAAGGGAAAAGAATCCAGATTTGTACAAAAGATTAAGCATAAACTGAGTCCCTAAGAGATAAGAATGTATTATGGCCTCCTATAGTTTCGCTTGCTATGAGTAACGAATTTGCCATGCCAATATATCTGGATACTACTACGTTGCTTGACATCCTTGGATCAATTGAGGACGGCTTCTCTATGTCTAATAATGTAACTACAGTTTCCTCTAGTACTAAGAATAGAGAACTTTCGGGGAAAGGCGGCATTGACATTCCCTTACTTGGACTCCGCCTTGGTGGTACGGCAAAGAAAGAAAAGGGAAGTGAAGCATCGGAAGAGAGAACATCGGATAGAAAATACACATATGGATCGCTTCTAAATCAGTTAAGAAAAAGTCTCCGAGACAAAAATTTGTTGACACAAATCAAAGATCCTCAAGCCTGGCTGCAAGTGAATTACCCGGACTTTGTCGAAGTAACGGGGACTTTCAAACGAAATCCTGTTGTTAATATTGTCTCATCTTATGATGGAGCACATAAGTTAAATCGTGAAATTAGGAAGCGGGCGGGCAACCCACTTGATGATTCCTCGAATGCACTTGTAGAGGAACAACTTGAATTCGATAAGTGGTTAATAAATGAGGCTGAAGATCCAAGAAGCCGTGTCTATGTAGTCGAATTATCTCAACCAAAAGATCATAGAGTGATAGTTTCCCTCTACACCGACTTTTTAAGAGATCAAATAGGAAATGAACTGGATAATGGTTATTTCACTCTTCTCGGTAAAGTCTATCGAAAGGTTACCGCACCAGAGTCTATAGATCTTCTTGAAAAAAGTTCATTGAAGGCAGTTGATGATAGCGTGATTCAGTCATTCTTTGAATCTTTTAAAGACATCGAGAGAAAAGGGATAAAAGTGCCTGAATGGAGTCGACATGTACAAGCACCTGCGATGACAGTAATTCCCATAGCTGTATACATATAGCCAGGGGATGGTAACGCTTTACTCACAATATAATAAGGCCTGAATATCTATAGGAAAAGGAGACAATATTCTACTCGTCAACCATAACGGAGTCACTGTTAGCTAGAGAGAATGTGTGTAAGTGTGACATTGATTATTAATTAATAATCATTAATCTGGCATAATTTCCAGCCAATAAATCAGTCAAACAATCTAATAATACATTTTCCGAAAATAGTATTTATTTGAACACATTTTGGAGAGAATATTGAGCTCAAGTATGTGAATCAAAACGGTATAAAGCTCGTAAAAAATGGGTAATTCACGAGGGAAAACACAAGCAAAAATCAGTTATAAAAAACTGCTTGGTTGTTTTAGATAGTTATACGAAAAACTAGGGGGTACTCCCGAAAACTAACTAGACACCTAAGTCGTAGCAAGCCTACAATATGACATATCAACAGGGAAGAAAAGGCGCAGTTATATGGTGTAGTAGTATGTCATGCATGCGTGTATGTGTTATGTCTCTTAGTATGTTCATGATCTCTTATATGATGTGATGTGATGAGTTAGTTTATCATCTAATGTCAGTCTCGTTGATGAGACGCGATTAAAAAAATACAAACATACAAACACAAATGGAAACACTCACAAACAAATCCGCGCAAAATTTCTCTGTTAAAAATTTCGGGTAATCTGAGGCTCCAATCCTGAGTAGTTAAGATCGGCACTTTTAAAAATCCGTTTAAAAAAATAAAAACAAAAAATAATTTGATCTTATCTCATCTCTTAATTGAGTTATATCGATTGCTTCTATTTCTGATGCAATGTAATAATCTTTTTTTGGATGCTGTATTGAACCTTTAAGAAGCTGCAAATGCTAGGCGTGAATTGCTCCCTATTGGTATACAAATCGGGACATCATCAACTGCATCATTTGATAAAAAATGACTGCTAAACAACATTCTTATAGTTTTAGGCGCTTGTTTTACTGTGGCGTCAGATATCAGCTGGGACGATGTTATAAAGAAGGAAGCAGAAGGACTTAATGATGCAGATTTTGGTGAAGTACAAGAAGTCACTGCTGAACATGTAATTACAAAGAAAGGAGTGGCAACTAAGGATATATTCTATCTGCCAATGGATAAGGTGGTTAGATTCGACGGTAGCAAGCTTCATTTCAACATCACTAAGGAAGAAATGAATCGGTATAAAAGAGAATGATGCACCCTTCGATATAACAGAGGATTACCAGTTCCAGATGCACCCTTCGATATAACAGAGGATTACCAGTTCCAGTTTGGAAAGATAATAGCACCAAATGGGACGCAAGTTCTACCAAGACAATAACCTTAACTGACTTCCTTTTTTTCTTCCCTTGCCTCTACGTTCCTTATTGTTTTATTACTACTCATTCTTTACTTTTACATTATCCAGAGTCAAGTCTACGTCACCAATTTTCTTTCGTTTTTCCCTTGCAACTTCTCCCATCTGCAGCAATGACTTCCTTTCTTCTTCTGCATTAGCATATTCAACACCTTTCACATGAGTCGCTACCAAATCAAGCGGCTCCTTTCCTTGAGTTGCGATAAACTTCATGAGTGAGGCCATATTTTGGCTCATTATGTCCATTCTTGACTTCAATTCTTCTAGTTCTCTGTCTTTCGCTTCCTCTTTTTGTTTTAAAACTTCCTGTCTTTCCTTTAATGCTTCAATATCTTCAGTATCATTAAGCGTCAATAATGGCACTGCCTTCAAATAATCTAATAGTAACTCACGTTCTGTAGGCCTGTAATAACTTTGAGATATGCCTATGTTATGGCCTATAATATACTCAACATTTGTTCTTAACATTGCTTGCTCTGCACGTGTCTTAAAAAATTTGCGCATTCCGTGAACAGCTTTGAAATCGTATCTTCTGCTATCTTCAGGTAGGCCGTTTCGAATAGCTTGCTCATACAAAGCTCGAGTAATTATTCGTTTTATGGTGGCAGGTGGTAATTTGATTGGATTCTTTGCTCTACCAGTACCGCAATTATCATAATCGTAATTGTCAGTGCGTTTAGGCTTCTCTGTATTATTTTGATTATTAATGTCTGCTACTCGCTTAACTTCTGTAGTTCTGAATATGTTACGCATTACCCAACTATCGCCGGTTATCACTTCACCATATGCCGCCCGGAAGTCCATCCATTCTTTTACAGCGTTGAAAGCTTCAGGAGTCATAAACGAGATATATTCTTCACCTTCACCGGCATAAACCAAGAGTTTAGCAGCTAATAGCTCGCCCGTCTTTTCATCATAAATTGGTGTTATGTGTTTCCATCGAAGAAATTCCCAAGCTCCTAACCTAATTCCTGATGAACACATCGTATAAACAATCGGCTTTATCCTTCTATCCAAATACTGAACTAACTTTCTAAGCTCTTCAATTGTTGGCGCTCTGTCATTACTCCATGACTTTGTGCGGGGTATTGCACGCCTTAACTTGTTCCATGGTACTTTATGGTAAACATCTTCATGTGCTTCTAGAAATGATTTGATGGGTTTGTAAAAATTCTGCACTGTAGTTGGTGCTATCTCTTTAGTTGCTGCTCGCTTTTTTTGATAGTCGATAAAAGACATGATAGACACGGGGACATAATAGCTGTCAGCACGTGCTTTATCTAAAAATACCTTGCCCTGTTTGTCCAAGTCTTCTCCTTCTAGTTTAAGGAAATCGAAAAAGACTTTGAGACGGCTAGAGTATGTCTTTTTGGTTGCTTCAGAGTTAAGACACATTAAAGCGTAGGTGGCTGGTTTATCAAAATCAGTGCTTTTAATAGCTTCTATATTATGCATTAACTCTCGTGATACACAGAAGTGTCCTATAAATGAGTCATTTTACGCTCTTACATGCAAGGACAAGGGCATCTACAAGTGTGTCTGCTGTGGCAACAGCCTCCTATTTACCTCCGACACCAAATTCGATTCTGGCACCGGCTGGCCCAGCTTCTGGACCCCAATAAATGAAGCAAGTGTGAAAGAGGAGATAGACAAGAGCTACGGTATGATAAGAACCGAGGTCCTGTGTGCCAGGTGTAGTGCCCATTTAGGGCATTATTTGACGATGGACCAGAGCCAACCCGCCTGCGCTACTGCATCAATTCTCTATCTCTTTCGCTAGAAAGGGAAAAGAAGAAGAAGAATGCAATTGAATAAATGAATAGGCTATACAAAGATTTTTTGAAAGTATTATACAACAACTCTGCTGTATCTAATCCAAGTATACATTTGGCAAGAGGCAAAAATGTGTGTGCCTCTTCCCTCCTCCTCCTCTTTGCAGAAGGCAAGAAAGCGCTATAACGGTCATCAAGAACTCTCTAGTAGAGATTCAATCGACAATTCATTATTATTAGAGTGTACGTGCAGTAGCGGAGTATGCCCAATCCAATTCTGTCAATAGGCCTAGCATTGATCCTTTTATTGGTATTAGGATATAATTTTGCAGTTGCCCAAGAAGCCGAGATTACAGGGCTAAGGCCCTCTGTAAATGACACCGGCCTTACAGTTGAGCAAGTTGCCGGCGGACTGATATCTCCAACCACGATGGCTTTCTTAGATGAAGACACCATACTGGTGCTTGAAAAAGACAATGGCAGAGTAAGGGTGATCGAAGACGGAGAGCTTCAGCCGGAGCCACTCCTTGATGTTGCAGTTGCAAATGACGGCGAAAGAGGAATGCTGGGCACTGCTGTTTCAAGGGAAAATGATACAACTACCTACGTCTTTTTGTATTTCACTGAATCTGGCGGAAGGGTTGACGGTGATGATATGCAGGGAGTGCCCCCTGCAGGCAATCGCCTGTACAGGTATGAGCTGCAGGGAAACCAACTTGTGAATCCAACGCTCTTGCTTGACCTGCCCGCCCTCCCAGGACCACGCTACAATGGCGGACCCGTAGTTATTGGTCCAGACAACAATGTCTATGTCATCATAGGCGATGTCGGAGGTCATACCACCATGGTGCAGAATTTTGAAAACGGTCTGGGGGCAGATGGGACAAGTGGGATACTGAGGGTCGGTAAAAATGGAGAGGTTCCTGAGCCTATCATCGGAACTGACGCCTTTGCCAAATACTACTTTGCATACGGGATGCGCAGTAGCTATGGCATGGACTTTGATCCCATGACAGGAGTACTCTGGGATACTGAGAACGGCGCACCATTTGTGGATGAGATCAACTTGGTCAATGCCGGCTTTAACAGCGGCTGGAAAATAGTGCAAGGAATGGTGCCACCAGACTACAACCTGACAGACCTTGTGATGTTTAACGAAGTGAGTCACTACAGCAATCCCGAGTTTACATGGACAGAGCCAGTTAACCCAACAGCCCTTGAATTCCTCGATTCAAGTGCACTCGGGCAACAGTATGAGAACGATATGTTTGTAGGCGACATCAGCAATGGCACAATCTATCGCTTTGAGCTGAATGAAAACAGGTCTGCATTTGCCCTTGAAGGCACGCTTGACGACACAGTAGCAAATACTCCTGAAGAAGCAGAGGATGCTATCTTTGGTAGAGGCTTTGGAGGCATAACTGACATTAAGACAGGCCCTGATGGCTACCTGTACATCCTGTCGTTTGTAGATGGCACACTATTCCGAGTCGTTCCTGCTGGTGATGCGCTGCGACCTAATGCAGTAGTAGCAGGAGGTACCGCTGACCTGATTGTCAGAGCGGCAGATCTCTCCGGCGATACAATAACAGGAGTGTATATTGTCATTGAAGCAACCAACGGAACCACTCTGATGGAAGGACACGCTCCGCTGACATTTACTGGAACTGTTGGGTCTACATATACTGTTACGGTACCTGTTCTAGGCAACATGGAATTTGACCGGTGGGATAATGGAGTTACAGACAGAACAAGATCCCTAATTCTCGACCAAGGCGATACTACCATTACAGCATACCTAGATGTTGAATCAACATCTGCTAATGCTACAATAGATTCACGCACCATCATCATACAGAGGTTTGCCGATATTGTAGATCAAGACAATTGCTTTGATGCAGAGGATGCAGGCAGACTATATATGGTTATTGGCAATGTAATGCGAAACATGTTTAGCGAAAGCGAAGGAGGCAGCAACCAGCTGCAACAGGAGATAGATAGGCTTGTTCAAGATTGTCAAGTCATTAACGCCGGCGCAAATGAACTCAACCCAGGCAACCCCACTAATACTCCAGAGCCAAGTGAATCAAACAGCGATGAGGGTACTGATGAAGAGGGTACTGATGAAGAGGGTACTGATGAAGAGGAGGAAGAGGAGGAAGAGGAGGAAGAGGAGTAGGATGACAGGGATCGTGAGTAGCAGTTAGTCCTCTTTCAACTTTTTCTGTATCATCTCTAGTGCAACCTTTGGGTCTGCCTTGCCTTTTGTGATCTTCATCACCTTGCCAAGCAAAAAGTTTGCAACATTGGCATTGTGCCTTGCATCCTGAACGGCTGCCTGCTCCATCTGAAAGACTGACTGAACTGCCTGAGCCAGCACACTCCCATCATCAATTCTGCTGGCATGCATCCTTTTCGCCAATGCAGAAGGCATCTCGCCTGTCCTTACTATTTGACCAAGGATCTGCTTCGCAGTGGCTCTGTTTATCATACCCTGATCGACCAGTCTTGCGAGATCGGCGATATGCTCTGGCCCTACCTTGAGGCCTGCAAACAGCGAATACTCTGCTTCTTCTTCTTCTTTTTTCTGTCGTTCGTCTATAAAGCTCATAAGATCAGTCACTATCCAGTTGGCTATCTCTTTTGGTGACAAGTATATCATAAGAGTGGACTCGAAAAAGTCAGCAAGCTCCTTGTTCCCTATTAGCACTTGTGCAATGTGGGCTGACAGGCCATATTTTGACATAAAACGCTCCTTACGGGTGTCTGGAAGCTCTGGCATCGATTGCTTGATAAATGAAACAAACTCACTTCCAAGCGTTACTAGGGGAATGTCCGGCTCTGGGAAATAGCGGTAGTCTTGTTCCTCTTCTTTTGTCCTCGATTCTTTTGTTACTTTTCTTGCATCGTCCCAGTGGCGAGTCTCTGACCTGACTTGAATCTCGCGGGACGTCATCGTTCTCTGTCTTGTGATTTCATAGCGCAATGCCTTTTCTACATCAGCAAATGAGCTGATGTTCTTTATCTCCACCTTATTGCCACCATCAACCGATACATTGGCATCGCAGCGCACAGATCCTTCAAGCTTTGTGTCGCATACACCAAGGTGCTCTATTATCGAAGTTATCTTGTCAAGGAACATCCGCACATCCTTTGTGTCGGCGAAGTCCGGCTCTGTTACTATCTCAACAAGTGGGACGCCGGCTCTGTTGTAGTCGATCAAGACATAAACGCTGGTATCCATACTACCGCTCGCATAGACAAGTCTGCCAGGATCTTCTTCCAGCTGCACGCGTCTTATTCTTGTGTCCTTGCCATTACCGTACTCGAGCTTGCCGTCTACACCAATGCTCGTTATACTGTATGCGTTGTACTGTGTCAGCTGAAAGTTTTTGGGCAAATCAGGGTAAAAGTAGTTCTTGCGGTAGAATGCTATTTCATCTGGGAACTTGCAGCCAAGCGCAAGAGTGATCATTGCGGCAAACTCAACAGTCTTTTGGTTCAAAAGTGGTAATGTTCCCGGCAGTCCCGCACATATAGGGCAGATGTTTGCGTTTGGAGCTTTTCCTCTGTAGTCCGAACTGCATCTGCAGAACAGCTTGCTCTTGGCGCCTGTGAGCTGACAATGAATTTCAAGCCCTATCTTTGTAGTAGTAGTCATTACATCTCAGGGCTCCTTTGCACTTTTGCAGCTTGCTCAAACAAATATGCTACATCAAGCATAGTCTGTTCGGCAAATTGGTCTGTCATTATCTGCAAGCCCACAGGCAAACCGTCAGCAAAACCGGCAGGAACCGATATTGCAGGCATGCCAGTGAGGTTTGCTACAACTGTGTCGATGTCGACAAGATACATCTTGAGCGGATCGTCTATTCTTTCGCCTATCTTGAAAGGAAGTACGGGCATGGTAGGCCCTATCAAGACATCATACTTCTTGAAAAGGTTCTCCATCTCACGCTTTAGAAGCGAGCGCACCTGGTGCGCCTTCAGATAATACTTACCGTAATATCCTGAAGAGAGCACATACGATCCAACAATTATCCTCCTCTTTGCCTCATCCCCAAAGTTGCTGCGTGCCCTAGCAAAATAGCTGTTCCATTCGTAGCCTTCGGGGTTCATATCAAAGCCGTAGCGGATGTTATCGTAACGTGCGAGATTGCTACTTGCTTCTGCGGTTGCGATCGTATAGTAGGAGGCAAGCGCATACTGGACTGACGGAAGCGACACTTCTTCGCACTTGCAGCCCTGCTTCTCCAGTGTGTCTGCAGCTTTGTAGATCATCTTGGATACTCCAGGGTCTGCACCTCCAGTGAACTCCCTGATAAGACCGACATGTGCCCCTTTTCTTTCTTGTAGCGAATATGTAGGTTTGCTGCTATTGGCAGTAGTGTGATCGTTTTCATCGAACCCGGCAATCACATTTAGAATCGAAACTACGTCGGATACTGTCCTACCAACAGGTCCTATCTGCTCTAAGCTGTTTGCATAGGATACAAGCCCAAATCTGCTAACAAGGCCGTATGTGGGCTTGAGCCCAACTACTGAGCAAAAACTGGCAGGGCATCTGACTGAGCCTCCGGTGTCTGAACCAAGCGATGCGGTGCATTCAAGGGCAGCCACGCTTGCTGCACTTCCGCCTGACGAGCCACCCGAGACTCTGCTGATATCCCATGGGTTTCTAGTGGGGCCATGTCGGCTAAACTCTGTAGTAGAACCCATTGCAAACTCATCGAGGTTTGCCTTGCCAATTATGATTGCACCGGCAGCCATCAGTCGCTTGATCACTGTTGCATCGTATGCCGGGATATAACTTTCAAGCATCTTTGAGGCGCATGTAGTTTTCATCCCTTTTGTGCAAATATTGTCCTTGATGCTAAATGCGACTCCTGCAAGCGGGCCACTTTGCTCGCCGTCTCTGATCTTTTTATCCAACCTGCGCGCTCTATCAAGCCCTTCTTCCTTGTTGAGTGTTACAAAGGCATTTACATTGGGTTCTACTTTTTCAATCCTTTCAAAGAGCTGGGAGATATATTCCTCAGCAGAAAATTCCCTGCGTTTGATGCCTGGGACTACCTGCGCGGCGTCAAGGGTATAGAGCGGCAATTCAGACCATCCTTGGTCCCTTCACAAAGCCGTCCTTCCTGTATCCTGTTCCGAGCACGGCGTCTTCGAAATTCTCCGGAGTATCTTTCCGAAGTTCTGAAAATTTCTTTTTCATCGTTATTGGTTTGACTTGCTCAAGTGGTATTGTGTCCAGCTTGTTCAAGTAGTTGATTATCTCTTCTATCTGTGTGGTATAGCGCTGTAGCTCTGCATCTGATATCTCGAGCTTTGCAAGCCACCCAAGATGCTTTACTTCTTCTCTTGTAACTACCATATTATTATCATGGCGCCAGCCTATCTATGTCTCTTGGATAAAGTGTGACGTCGCGGATATTTTCGACTTTTGTTAATGCCATTATGAGCCGCTCAAGGCCAAGACCAAAGCCAGCGTGAGGTGGAACTCCGTAATCAAATACCCGTAGATGGTAGTCAAACGCTTCAGGCTTCAGACCCTGCTTTGTCATGCGCTCCACCAGCTGATCTTTGTGGTTTATTCTGGTGCTGCCTGATGAAACTTCAAGTCCTCCACACATCAGGTCAAATGACTCGCATATCCTGATGTCTGCAGCGCTTGGCTTGATATAGAACGGCTTGGTCGAAGTTGGCCAGTCAATTATGAAGTAAAATTCATTGAGGTGTTCATGCTGTATGCTCTTCATAATCTGTGGCGAAATGTCGTCTCCCCACTGTATACGCTCGCCAGCCTCCTGCAGTCTATCAATGATGTTAGAATAATTGTACTTTGAAAACGGCAGCTCCATGGACGGTAGCTGAAGCTGTAAATACTCCAGATCATCTTGATTCTTTTCTTTTAGTGTATCAACAATCTTTAATATCATCCTCTCAAGCAGCGACATGATATCATTATAGTCAACAAATGCACGCTCGACATCGATTGAAATTGCCTCTGATAAATGTCTGTTGGTGCGGGAAGGCTCTGCGCGAAAAATGGGCCCTATCTCAAATACGCTTTCAAATGCCATTGTTAACTGTTCTTTGTATAGCTGAGGGCTCTGCGCAAGGAACGCTTCTCTGTCGTAATAGAATATCGGAAAAAGTGCTGCACCTCCTTCTGTTGCAGTAGCTATCATCTTAGGCGTATTCACTTCAATGAATTTCTGCTCTGAGAGGAATGCCCTGACAGAATTGAGCACGGTCTGACGTATACGAAATATCGATCCAAGATAATTTCGCCGCAGATCCACTGCACGAAGATCAAGCCTAGTATCAAGACCTACAGTTGACATCCTACTCTGAACAAGGAAAGGCGCAGCCTTTCTTGCTATAGAAAATACCCTGATCTCAATTGGCACTATTTCAGCGCCATTTGGAACCTTTTCCTGCGGCCTCACCTTGCCGCGCACACCAATAGAGCTGTGCTCCTTGACCTCTTTGGCCAGTTGGAAAAGCGAATCACTGCATTCACGCTTCTTTACTGTGATCTGGATTTCACCGTACATATCCCTCAATATGATAAACTGGATGTTGCCGTGATCTCTTATACTGGCAACCCAGCCCATGATAATGACTTCGCCGTCGCCTCCTGTAGAGAGGGCTATCTCCTTGGAATAGTGAGTTCTTCGCCAATTTCTAAGACCTTCTTCCTGCAGCAATTCGTCCAATTAAACAGGGATATATCGAAGAGGTTAATTTAACCTTACCAGCATCAGTGTATGTATATATGTGTGTGATGATAGTAGTGTTGGCTAGCAGCAATGGAATTGGGGGCTAGCCCAAGATTTCTCTTGCAACGCTGTCGAGCACTATGCTGACGGCTTGCTTTTTGACAATGCCCGTCACAAAGTGAGGCTTGCCTCCACCACGGCCATCTATGTCAGCAAATTGCTTAAATATTTTGTTTAAGTCGATCCCTTCCATTTTTTCATTGCGAGCGAAAACTATGTTTGCTCTTTCATCAGAGATGTTCGCAAGAAGGACTAGGGTATTTGGATTGATAATTATTTCACCTGCAAATTCTTGAAGTTGATCATCTGACAGGTTTTCAAATATCCCTTTTAGAAGCGTTACGCTACCACTTGTGACCGGCTGTATACCTGCTAGCTTTTCTCGGCTAAGCGCTTTTAACTTTCTAGTATTGATCTCATTTTCAGATCTGAGCTTTTGTGCAGTATTTTCAACAGTGTTAATATTGGCTCTAAGTTCATTGCAGACGAGTAATAGCTTGGACGACAAAGCGACAGCTGTATCCTTGGCTTGGCGGCCAACCACAAAGTCAACTTCGTATTCACTTCCACTTTTTGACAAGCGCGTGACTAGGAAAAAGTCGCATTCTTGCAGGTTGCTGACATGCTCCATAGCGCAAGCCGCCACATCATGATTTTCGATCTCTACCACTTTAACCTCAGATGGTGCTGCTGCTGTTATCCTTTCCTCGTTTGCGCGCAAATCGGGTATCTCACGCTTTGCTTCTTCAAGCGATGAAAATATACGTGCAGTTACTCTGCGGCCTTTGGCAATAAGTGAATTCACTTCTGCTTCAGCCTTGATTACGGCATCAAGATCAAGCTGGGGGATCAGAATGAAGGCGGTGTTGTAGCCGGAGCCTTTGTGCTCCACTTTTCTGACCTTCAGGGTCTGGCCGAGCAGTTTTTGTAGCGATCCAATGAATGCGTGCTCTGCAGTGTGAGCTAGCCTATTGTCATTTAGTGAAACAATAGAGATGTAATCCTAGCTTCAGCTATAAATGCTATTGAGAAGAAATTTTAATCTCCTGCAGTTAACTGGGAGCTATTGGCTAGAAAGACTGCTACTGGCAGTAAACTTACGATTGCGACGCTTGGCTCCCATTGTTCATTACAAGTTCTCAAGGGTGCGAAGGATGAAGGTTTTAGGACATTGCTTGTGTGCGAGAAACGTCGGCTGGGGCTATACTCAAGGTTTGAGTTTATTGATGAAATAGTCGAGGTTGGCAGTTTTGCCGAGATCCTTGGGGATGCGTGTCGCAACCGTCTCAAGCAGGCAGGCTCCGTGCTGATTCCCCATGGTACTCTGATATCTCAGATGAAAAGCGACGAAATTGAGAAGATAGACACACCTGTATTTGGCAACAAGTGGATACTGAGGTGGGAGGCGGACAGAGATCTCAAAGAAAAGCTGATGAAAGAGGCAGGCCTGAAGACTCCCCAGGTTGTCAGATCGAAAAATGAGATCAAGGGGTTATGCATTGTGAAGTTGCACGGGGCCGCCGGTGGGCGTGGCTATTACCTTGCATGGAATCGCGAGAGCTTTGAAGAAGGTGCGAGACGACTCATTGATCAAAAGATAATCAGAGGAGAAAGCGATCTGTACATTCAGGAATTCATCAGAGGTGTGCCAGTCTATTTGCAGTATTTCTATTCACCAATAACTGAAGAACTTGAGCTGCTGGGAATAGACCGGCGATATGAATCAGATATTGACGGCATAAGCAGGATCCCTGCAAAGCAGCAGCTTGGCGCCGGCAACATCGAGCCGTCGTACACTGTCATTGGAAACATACCGCTTGTTCTGCGTGAATCATTGCTGGAAGAAGTATACAAGATAGGCGAAAACTTTGTGCATACTGCAGAGCGACTAGTGCCACCAGGAATGCCTGGACCGTTCTGCCTTGAAGGAGTATATGACAGCGAAGGCAAATTCACAACCTTTGAATTTTCTGCAAGGATCGTGGCAGGGACGAACCTTTACCTTGACGGTTCACCTTACTCTGGACTGTTATATGACGAGCCCATGAGCATGGGGAGAAGAATAGCACGCGAAGTAAAGGTAGCAAAGAAAAAGGGCAAGCTGGATAAAGTAGTGACCTAGAAGTTTTTATAATAACTACTAAAAGACTACAAAGATAGAGGTGTAGGACAAAGGGAAATTGGGTCCAAGATTCATGAAGAACTTTAAATTATAGGATCATGACAGGAGGATTGAAAGGAAGACGGCCGTCACAATACTGCATCCACCAAATGCTGTAATGACGGCCAAAGATGTGTAGGTATTATATTTTAGATAAAAGGAGACGCAACAATTTTACGAAAGTTTACTAACGACTGCTAGAAACTAGCTGTAATAGGGCTTGCATCAAACCTATCAAGGTTACCTCTGTGTGCTATGCAATTATATACATGTGTACTACAGTATAACAACACGCTAAGGATAACCGTGTAAATGACAAAAAGCTTGTGAATTTTTTATACAAAACCTTCCTCTAATGATGAGATATTTTCTTTTTCCACAGAGCAGATGTTTCAAAGCTGATTCGGATAGTTGACTCAACAACAGTTTTTTGATAATACAGATATACACATTGGCTGCAAATTCAAGTAGACTTTAGACAGATCTTAGCAGCTGTTACTCATAATATAATTCTGAATTTATGTATACAATCCCTCACAGTGGTCCTTAAAATGTCAGTTATCCTGCACACCTATCAATGACCACGATGAAGAATACGAATAGTGTATTATAGTGGGCTCTGTTATGGCCTCTGCAGCAATTCTTATCGCAGCCGGTGTAACTGGTTCTGCATTACTTACACCGCAGCAAGTAATAGCATCAATTGAGGACATAATAGAAGAAGAAGAAAGAGTTGCAGTAGGAGGAATACTAGATGGCAACCTGACTGTATCTGTCAACCAATTCTCACCTGAAGCAGTTGAGATTCAAACAGGAGATAGTGTTGCGTTCTATGCACCAGAGAATTCCACAGAAGTACATAACGTAATATTTGACTTGAGCAATGGATCAATAATATCCAGTTTAGAATTACCATTCATACTACCCCCAAGGAGTTGATCCAGAACAGTTAGAACTTGTACCTCCATTCAATTTTGGCGGGTCCATAATCCAAGAGCAGCCAGATGGCATGCAGGCTATAATCACCTTGAACAAGGTTGTATACTATCCATCCGTTGCAGACCAAGAGAACAACACAAGGTATCTTATTGACGTAGAAGAACACCAACAGCTAGTAGAGGAGGCAATGCAGCAAGGATTCTTTGAGCCACAAAACCTATCAGCCAATTATACCCTAAATGGAACTGAGACCGTAGTCAGTTCGGGTATAATACTAGACGTCGCTGGTTTTGACGTCCTTTTTGAAGAGGAAGAAGGAGAAGCAGCAAATACGACGGCAACAACAACAACACCAATTCCTCATGCAGAGATAGGACAAGAAAATGCAACAACAACAGCTGAGCAAGAAGGAGAAGAAGAATTCCACCGCTTCCATACCCCATTCTAGACAGCTTTACGGTGACGTTTGAACAACCTGGCACCTATGAATACTTTTGTGCATTCCACCCCGGGGATGTATGGAATAGTGACAGTAGCAGGAGAGGAAGGAGAAGTATCAGCAGCAGATATTACAACAACAACGACAACAACAACCGCAACTGAGGAAGAACAACAGCAGCAACAAACAACCGCAATACCAGCACCATTGCTGGAATAACAAAGAGTAAGCAATTAGAAGTTTTTTGCTTGTCTCGCTCTTTTTTATTTTTTAAAATTATGTAACTCTGCCAAATTAAGTAAAAGTTCTAAGTACTATCGGATTCAGTACTATAGAGGTGGAAGGAGAGTTTCAATATGCGTTTGCGAAGCAGAGATAATATGCTACATTCACATGCCTAAATAACATGCACTTCCTCATCGTGAGTATTGTCGTGCAAAGCTTTAAAGCGCATCGATGAGCTCTCCGGTTTTGTGCAAGACATCAAGCTGGTTTATTCTACCACTGACCTGCCAAAGCTCAACTCACCGCATCTTATCTGCGGATTCCCTGGCAGCGGTTATGTTGGCAAGCTTGCAGTTGATCATCTTATACAAGAGCTGCCTGCAAATCATCTAGTTGATATTTATTCCAGCTCCTTCCCGCCACAGATTATGATAAAGCCTGACGGCACAGCTGACCTCATGAAGAACAGTATCTTTTGGTGGCATGGTGATGGTGCTGACCTGTTGTTGCTCACAGGCGACTCGCAGCCAGCCAACCCTGACTCGGAATACGCTCTAGCAGAAGAAGTGCTCGGTTTGGCAGAGCAGTTTGGCACGCAGCAGGTATTTACGCTTGCAGCATACATCACCGGTGTCTTTAATGACAAACCCAAGATCTTTGGTACGGCCACAGATCCTGAAACAGTCAAAGTCCTTTCATCAAATAACATATCTATGATGGATAGCGGAAGTATCACAGGGATGAATGGTCTTGTCATCGGCATAGCAAAGTTGCGCAACATGAAGGGAGTATGTCTGCTTGGAGAGACATCCGGCTACGTGGTAGATGGCAAGGCATCTAAAGCAGTGCTTGAAACCCTTCTCCAGATAGTCAATGTCAAAGTGGACATGGCAAACTTGGACAAGCGCGCAAAAGACACTGAAATGCTGATTCAGACAATAGAGCAGCAGATGCTTGCAGCAAAAGGCGGCAGGCAGTTTGAAGGTCAGCAGCCGTCTCAAAAGCCCCGCAACACTGGCTATATCAGCTAGACTTTTTTTAGGTTACCGAACTTTCCCACGTTGATGCTGTCTTCGCCCTTGAACGTGTTGATGTAGCCATTCTCTATCGAAACTGTGTCGCCGGGCTGGATCTTGTTTATGTCGTCGCCCCACAACGAGAGCTTGATGCTCCCAGTTTCGTCTGAAATTCTTGCGTCAGCTACTGTATTTGTCCCTCCAGTCTTAAGGTTGACTGTGCGGGGCTCACCCACGGTTTCTACTTTTCCTGTGACGCTTACGTTGCGCATTCCCGACTTCAGCTCGCCTATATTCATATATTTTCTGCTAAAGCTGCATCTGATAATAAATGTTTTACATGGTAGCTACAATAAGCGAATGTCCACAATCGGTGCAAACCAACTTTATCCCAGCCATCGTCTTTTCCCGTACCTCATGAACTGTCTTTGAATGGCACTTTATACACAGCCTTGAAACAGTCTCTGGCTTAGGCATTAGCATATTATACTGGCACCAAGCAAATTTAACCTTATTTCACCTGCCGCAACTATGAAATAAGGTTTTACAGGCAAGACGAGTGAGCGGAGGGGTAGCGAAGCCTGGTCAAACGCGCAGGACTCAAGATCGGATGTCCGTGGCACCATTTCTTCTCGCAACACATATAGAGAGAGAAAAAAGCGAGATGAGTGATCCCGTCCCTCAGGGGTTCGTGGGTTCGAATCCCACCCCCTCCACCTTGATCCTTTTTGCATAGAATGTCCCAGCCGTAATATATACCACAAATTGTGTGCCAGCACCTAAAACATACGCTCAGTCTGAAAACGAAAATCGATCCTAACTTGAATCTCCCAATCTCTGCTTTCATCTTGCATACAATATCTTTTTCTTCTCCCTTAACAATTTACAAACTATCAGATACATATCATATAACAATTTAATATGGTATATTTCTTTTATTCAGTAATTTATTACTATTTTTTTGCTGAACCGGGCAAAACACAAAATTCAAATTATTTTTTGTATGCATAGATTTCCTGTGGCTCGCAAGTCGGCAGTCCTGATACCGGTAATAGTTGCTGCTGTCGCTGTAGGCGCGCTTGGCATAGTATTTGTCCCAGCCGAGATCAGAGACAAGAATACCGGCTTTCCAAAAGGCACAGTCAGAATAGACCATGATGTCATAACGGTCGAAATTGCAGAGACTGCCGCTGAACAGCAAAGATGGCTTACATTTAGGCAGGACAGGCTGCCATTTGACACTGCCATGCTGATCATGCATGAGGAGCCTGACCTCTACGAGGTATGGATGCTCAACATCGAGTACAACCTTGACTTGATATGGTTTGACGAAAATGGTAATGTAGTATACACAAAAGAGAATGTACCTCCGTGTAGTAACGTAGTTGAAACAGTGAGTTGCACCTACAAGACCACAAAGCCAGCATTGTATCTTATTGCTGCGAGTGCAGGTTTCATAGACATCCACAACATTGCTATCGGTTCCAAGATGACAACAATCTCTGTTTAGCTTAATTAGACGGCTAAGCTAACGCGCAGGATGTGTTGAACTTTGTCCTTGCGGACAGGCACGCACGGCCTCTGTTAAAAAGAGAAATCTCACAGCTACTTGCCCGGCCAAACATATTGAGAATAGCATACCTAGATGAAAGAGGCGATCCGATCGCACACCCAGTATGGTACTATTACAGCAGAGGCAAGTTTCTCGTTGCAACAGATAGAGTAGGCAAGAAAGCAAAGGTGCTTCGAAAAAACCCAGTTGTTTACTTTCTTGTCGACGAAAGCTCCCGCGAAAATGGCACACTTGGATTAAGGGGCAAAGGGATCGCAAGAGTGATCGATGACCCTCTGTATGCTACAAGGGTGACCAGAAGCAATGTGAAGAGGTACTTGGGCAAGCTACAGAGCAAAACTGCAAAGGCCATACTTGCTATGGGTCCAGATTCTTGCGTTATTGAAATCACTCCATCGTATCTAGCCACTTGGAAGTTCTAAGAATTGACCATCTTTTTGAGATCTTCATATGCCTGTCTGACTTCGTCAATAGCCGCCTCGTCTTCAAGCGTGGTGATGTCGCCGATCTTGTCGCCGCTTGCAATGGATTTTAACAGTCTCCTCATTATCTTGCCGCTACGTGTCTTGGGCAGCTTGCTAACAAAATATACCTCATCTGGCGCTGCTATAGGCCCAAGCGTGCTTCGAATATGGGCGACCGCTTCTTTACGCAGGTTTTCAGAGTCTGAAAAGCCTTCCTTTAGCACTAAGAATGCGATTATCGACTCCCCTTTTGTCTCGTCAGGCTTGCCGGTCACTGCGGCTTCTGCAATGGCCTTGTGTGAGACAAATGCACTCTCCAACTCCATCGTGCCGAGCCGATGGCCGGCCACCTTAAGTACATCATCTGCCCTGCCGAGGAGCCACAGATAGCCCTCCTCGTCAACTAGTGCATAGTCACCGGGATAGTAGAGGCCAGGGAACTTGGTCCAGTAAGTCTGCCGGTATTTTTCATCGTCGCCCCAGAGACTCAAGAACATTCCTGGCCACGGCCTACAAATAACAATATAGCCTTTTGTTCCTGGCCTTACTGGCTTGCCAGTTTCATCAACTACTACTGCATCAACCCCAGGCACAGGAAAGGTAGCTGAGCCGGGTTTCATTGGGATCGTTTCGATTCCAGCACACATGCTAAGCATTATCCCTCCAGTCTCTGTTTGCCACCAAGTGTCAACTATTGGGCAATTCTCATTGCCAATCCTCTTGAAGTACCACATCCATACTTTGGGGTTAATGGGCTCACCCACAGTCCCAAGCAGCCGGAGTGACGACAGATCAAACGAGTTTGACACTACGCCGTCATCGTCGTACTTCATGTACATGCGGAGTGCAGTTGGTGTGGTATATAGTACAGTGGCACCATGCTTTTCCACAATTGCCCAATACCTGTTGGGCTTGGGAAAGTCAGGCGCTCCTTCATACATTATTTCTGTTATGCCATGCATCAGAGGAGCATAGACAATATAGCTGTGACCGGTGACCCATCCGATATCTGCAGTACAGAAAAAGATGTCTTGCTTTGTAAAGTCAAAGACCCAGTTGGCAGTCGCATAGAGATGCGTAAGGTAGCCACCTGTCCCATGCATTACACCCTTGGGCTTGCCAGTCGTTCCAGAAGTATAGAGAATGTAAAGGGGATGAGTGCTTTCAACTGGCTCCGGCGGGCAGTATAGCCTGGCACCTTCCATCAACTCATGCCACCAGAGATCCTTTGGTCCGATGTTGACCTTATTGCCGGTGCGCTCGAGCACTACCACATGCTCCACTGAGGGCAGGGATAGAAGTGACTCATCCACCACCTTTTTTAGCTCTACAAGCCGGCCTTTCCTTATGCCACCGTCTGCAGTTATGATGACTTTAGACTTGGCATCATTTGCTCTGTCAATAAGCGCCTGTGCAGAAAAGCCAGAAAATACTACTGAATGAATAGCACCAATCCTTGCACACGCAAGCATTGCAATAGGCAGCTCTGGCACCATAGGCATGTATATTGTGACGCGGTCGCCTTTGCTGACGCCAAGGCTCTTTAGAACATTTGCAAACTTGTTTACCTGACGAAATAATTGAAAATAGGAAAGTGTCCTTGTCTCTCCACTCTCGCTTTCCCAGATTATAGCGGCCTTGTTTTTCGTGTCAGTGTTGATGTGCCTGTCAAGACAGTTTACAGATGCATTGAGATTACCCCCGACAAACCACCTTGCAAAGGGAGGGTTCCACTCAAGGGTGTGATTCCATTCTTTGAACCATATCAAATTTTTGGCCTGAGCTGCCCAGAACTTGTCCGGCTCTGCTAGCGCTTCTTTTGAGATTTTCTCAAGGCGCTTACCTGTCCTGACACTTACCTTCATCGTGCCAACACCACCCCCACTATTTTTATATAGTTTTGAAGGACTCGACAAACATTGTGAGAAACTAAAACTTGTCTTTAAAGTGTTTGTTAACCATTTCGGTCAACATCAAATGCAGAAGGCATTCAGAATTTTCTTATTAAAGAGTCAATCGATATATTAAAAATCAAGAAAAATCACTTCTATAATAGTTTGAAGTATAGAAGCAGAACAGAAATAGTAGCAATGATCCTAGAGGCAGCGAATGGCGGAGCAACTAAGACAAAAATCATGTACAAAGCTTTCCTGAGCTATGCACAACTAAGAGAATACCTCGCTGTCTTGATCGAAAATGGCCTGCTCGAATACATGGAAGGAACACAAACATACAAAACAACTGCAAAAGGGCTTAACTTCCTGAAGATGCATAGTGAGATTGGGGAGCTTTTACAGACAAGTGTCAGAGAACGCTAAAGAAGCTGCCCGTCTAAATTTTTTAAAAATGAAGAACTGGCCAGACACAGTGTGTGCCCGGCGCTACAATTATTTTGTTATTACTTGGTTGAGCCAGTTTGTCTCCGAGTGCTCCACGCCGTTAGAAGACACAGGGGCATCATTCTCATTTTCTTCTTTTTCCTCTGAGCTTGCTGCGCTCACTTGTACGACAGAAACCACTTCTGCGGACTGGCTTGGTGTCTGTTCAGTTGGCTTTTCTCCGTCTTCTTCCTTGGTTGATGGAGCAACATCTGTCGAAGAACTACTAGCTGTAATGATATTTTCTAGTGTCTGAGTTGTCAACTTTTCTTTTACATTGCTTATCTCAGCTCTTTCATTGTTTATGTGCTCTATTAGCTCGTCTGTCTGAACCTTCACCTGCTGGTACGTCTCTTCCTTCATTTCGCTACTTCTGAACTGGAGTTTTGCATCAAACAGGACTGCCTTGATCTTCTTGGCTTCTAACTCCAGTTCTGACAGTCTTGCGTTCAGCTTATCATTTACCTGCTTTCCAGTTTCATCAAGTTCATGCAGCTTCTTCTCATATTTGATATACACTAGCTCTGCATCTTCCTTCATAGAATCATTCTCAGAGAGAATATCCTGAAGTGCCTTTATCCTCTTAAGCGTGAGAGACTTTTGCCTCAGCAACCTCTGTGCGTCAAGCCTCCATCTAGGTATAAAGAAGACATATTCTCCTTGGATAACTAGCTGCTCGTAAGGCAGTTGCTTTAGACCGCCAGAACCACAATCGACTCCGACAGCTTCTATCTCGCCGTCGTTTTCTGTTATTATGCCGACTGCTCTCCCGATGTAAGTACCATATATGTCCTTAACTTGCTTGCCTACAAATCCGAGCTTTTCTTCGCTCATGTGAATAGTTGAGCAAAGATTGTATAATGATAACGGTGTCAAAACAGTTCGATAAAATAGTGGAATTAATCATGCCATCTAGTTTAGAGATTAATATTCGGATGTTTAGTAAAATCCCATGTCTGACAGCAATGTCTTTCTAGACAGCTTTACAGAAGAGGAAAAGTCGATCCTCAAAACCCACTTCTCTAATGTCGATGGGCAGGTATTTGCAATAACCACTCCAAAGCAGGTAGATAGAGGGGCCCTTATGTCCCGGTATTCCCGCACAGATAAGACAATGCGGAGGATATTTCTAGATGAGTTTGCAGAGAATCCAAATAGGGGAGAAGAATTTTATAGACGAGTCCTTCTTGAATATGGGGATGACTCGGTAGCTGAGCTGGGCGAGGCTCAAGTCGCTGCCGAGAGGATATCAAACATTGCTGCAAAAAAGATTGAGGATCGCAGAGTCGGCCTCTCGTATCTAGAAAAATCGTCTCGATATGTAGCTTTTGACCAAAAGGTTGGCGGTTACTATCGTTATGCCAGAGAAGACAGCATTATGTCGTCGTCTCATGCAGACAGATACATTGAGGCTTGCGACCAGTCCTTTAACACTTACAGTAAGAGCATCCAGCCGCTACAGTCGTTTCTGAAGGAAAGAGAGCCAATAGAGCGCTTTAGTTTCTTTGATTCAATGTCGCAGAAAGAGGTGCCCTTTGGCAACTTGACATCAGGCAAGGATGTTGAAGTCGCTAGGCGGATCTACAGTATGACGATAAAGGCAAAGGCACTAGATATCCTCCGTGGTCTTTTGCCTGCATCCACTATGACAAACATCGGCATTACAGGCAACGGCAGGGCGTTTGAATACTTGCTAACGCTAATGTATGGATCAAAGCTAAAAGAGATCAGATCTATTGCAGCCCAGTTATTTAATGAGCTAAACGCAGTCATCCCTTCATTTATCAAGCGTGCAAACAACAAGTACGGGCAGGCACTGCAAGAATATACAGCAAAAACTGGAAATACAATTGGCGAGTTTGCTAGATCCCACTTATCAGGAATCTCACCTGAAGAAGAGCCTCAACTTGTCAGGCTGATTGACTACAAAGACAACTTTGAAGCAGAAGTAAATGTGATATCTGCAATTCTGTATGAGCAGGCTCAGGGCCAGTCGCTTTACAGGATTGCGAATTATGTCAAATCAATGCCGATTGAAGAGCGGAACAAGGTGATCCGCGCATACACAGAATTTCGTACCAGTCGCCGGCATAGACCAGGCAGGGCGTTTGAAATGGTCGATTATACCTTCGAATTGTTCACCAACTTTGGCATATTCCGAGACCTGCATAGACATAGAGTTCTTACGATTGAGCGGCAATTGCTCTCGACTAGACACGGTTATGATCTTCCACAAGAGCTGGTTGATTCAGGACTCGACAAGGACTTTAGAGATTGCATGTACTTATCAAAGCAGGTTTACGAAGAAATAGCTAAGACTATGCCAGAGGAAGCTCAGTACGTCGTCAACTTTGCCTATCACTATCCCTATTTTGTCAAGATGAATCTGCGAGAAGCATGCCACATGATAGAGTTACGTACGGCCCCACAGGGTCATCCGGACTACCGGATCGCATGTCAAAAGATATACAGTGAAATCAAGCGGGTACATCCTCAGCTTGCGGAAGGAATCAAGTTTGTCGAT
The DNA here is from genome assembly GCA_036373895.1 of Nitrososphaera sp. Taxonomy (GTDB): domain Archaea; phylum Thermoproteota; class Nitrososphaeria; order Nitrososphaerales; family Nitrososphaeraceae; genus Nitrososphaera. The sequence goes on from DASUUV010000060.1 coordinate 45,020, forward strand.
ATGAATAGGTATCAGCTGGAAAGGTTCGATGCAGAAAAAAAAAGCGAGAAAAAGAAGCAGCAGGTCACTAAGACAATATCTGGCTTTTAGTGCCATTACATGGCAATCAACACCATTAGTGACCAACCTTTATATATCACCATTGATTACCATTAGATGGTAATAAAAATGGTCGACAAGACAATTCCAACAAAAGACGAAAGAACAGTAGTAGATGTATATGACACAACGAGAGACAATCTTATCAGAACAGTAGATGAATTTGCAAAGGCCCAGCCACAGTATTCACAGTCAATTTCTAACCTCCAGCTGGACTATATTCAAACAACCAAGAACATGATCCAGACTTCATTCTCTGCTCAGAAGCAGTTAGCAAACACCTTAAATGTCCCGTCAGTGCCATACGGAGAAGTGTTCATAAGGCAATCAAATGAAATGACAAATAACGCAATCAGGTCGGTGGGCATAAACAACCAGCTGACGATCAACGCGCTGGATGCAGCAAGGGAAAACCTAAAGATCTACAACAGGACAGTCGATACACTGACTGACTTTAACACCAACATCGCAAGAGCGTGGACAACGTTCTTTGCGCAACAACAGCAACAGTTCACAAGGCAGTAAAGAACCTGCCTTTTTTCTTCTTCCTTTTTTGGCATAGTTAATAAATAAGTTAAAATCATATTATCTCGTGTCTACCACGGTAACCGAGTATGTGTGCCAAGACTGTGGAACCCTTTTACGTCACACCAATCCGACGACCCTTGAAAGCATGAGAGATGTTCACAATCAACTATGTATTGTTAAAAGACAAAAGACAATGGCTGCTCAGGTGGCTGCGCCCAAGCCTGCTGCTGCCTCTGCAGCGGCTACTACGGCCAAAACACCAGCGACTGTACCAGCACCAGCAGCTGCTGCTATTCCAGCAGCTACTACAGCACCAGCACCAGCAGGAGGCGGCGGCCCAACGACGATATCACTCACTGGCACAGGAACAAGCTACAGCAAAGCAGAAGGCCCAATTGACGCCAAGTTCAAAGAAAAAAGACAGGTAGCTGGCACCTATCAAGGAATCAAAGTGTGGGGGCCAATTGACCCGCCAGGACA
>DASUUV010000061.1:0-5969 GCA_036373895.1 Nitrososphaera sp.
AAGCCGCGACAAAGGCACTTGACACAATTAGAGACCTGCGCGAGGAAGGAAAAATCCAAACAATATATGAAATACAATGTCCCTAGCAATAACAAACGCCAGCCTTCTTTTGGGCAGAGAGCTTGAATATGTTGAGCAGGGCTACATTGAGATTGAAAGTAGCAAGATAAGTAGCACCTCTACTGGTAATTACAAGGGTTCTGGCAAGAAGCTGGATGCAAAGGGATTCATAGTCATACCAGGATTTATCAATTCGCACACGCACATTGCTGATTCAATAGGAAAAGATATTGCCGATGGACAGCTGCTTGATGCACGAGTACATCCTATCTTTGGTGCTAAGAGTAAGATTCTGCAAAAGAGCCTGTCAGAGCATCTAAAGGCGTTCATCAGGAATTCTGCAATTTCAATGATGAAAAAGGGAATAGTTGCATTTGCAGACTTTCGCGAAGATGGACTGGAGGGGATAAGGCTTCTAAAAGATGCAGTTGATGGTCTGCCGATAAAATGCGTGACGCTTGGGAGGATAAATTATTACACCAGCCCAACAGATGCAGCCGGCCTGCCGCCTGAAAAAGGAGAACAGGCTAAACAGGTAGTTGAGCTGGCAGATGGACTTGGAATAAGTGGTGCAAATGAAAACACTGATGCTGCTCTTGCACAATACAGGCAGCTAGCAGGAAAAAAATTGATCGCAATACATGCCGCTGAGTCAAAAGAGACAGTCAAATTTGCCAAGGAACACACTGGCAGGAGTGAAGTAGATAGGATAATGGAACATCTAAAGCCTGACTTTGTTGTACATATGACAAATGCAACAGAAAACGAAATGTCGCTTGTTGCAAAAAGTGGGACCGGTGTCGTAATTTGCCCTAGGGCAAATGGTGTGCTCGGCGCAGGCATCCCAAAGGTTGCCCAGATGCTCAGGCAAGACTGCCTTGTAGCCATTGGAACGGACAACGTTATGCTAAATTCTCCAGACATTCTGAGAGAACTGGATTATACCTGGAAGGTGTCAAGGGCGACTGAAGGTGAGATGTTAAGAGCACAAGAACTCTTGAAGATGTCAACTATAAATGCGGCGCAAATTTTAAGACTCAATACTGGGTGCATAGAGGCCGGCCGCGCCGCAGATCTAGTATTCATTGACAAAAAACATGCCGACCTCTATCCAATGCATGACCCATATGCTGCAATCGTTCATAGGGTGAGTCAAAGCTCTATCAGAGCAGTCATGATCGATGGACGGTTTGTAGATTGAAGGTAATAATCAACAGTGCAATGACAGTTGATGGTAAGATCGCCACATCAAGCGGGGATTCAAAAATTTCTTCAAAGGAAGATCTTGTGAGGGTTCACAAGCTGCGCGCTTCTGTCGATGCCATAGTAGTAGGAATCTCTACAATTTTAGCAGACAACCCACGGCTCACAGTAAGGCTAGCGAAGGGTAAGAACCCAGCTAGGGTGATAGTAGACAGCAGATGCAGGATCCCACTTGACTCTCAAATAATGCACACTGCGTCTAGGGTTAAGACTATTGTAGCAGTGACAGATCAGGCACCCGAGGAAAAGAAAATGAAATTAAGAGATATGGGCGCGCAGGTGCTGGTGATAAGCGAAGGGAAAAAGGGACAAAGTGCCGCTGTGCCCCACGGCGTCAACCTCAAACTGCTGTTTCGCAAGCTGGAAAAGATGGGGCTGAAAAAAATATTGGTAGAGGGTGGAGGCGAGCTTAACTGGTCCCTTTTGCGCCTTGGGCTTGTCGACGAGCTGACAATAACAATTGCCCCAAAAATAGCAGGCGGTAGGCTGGCAACAACGCTTGTAGAGGGAGATGGATTTGATGAAATAGCCCAAAGCATCAAACTGCAGCTCAAGAAAATACAGCGGAGAAAGGGCGGCGAGCTTGTGCTACACTACAAGCTATGATTTTACATCTTGCTTATAGTAATGCAACAGAAACAGTATCTGGACTTAGACAGGCTTGCCAAAAGACGATTCTTGATGCTAGCGTAATTGTGAAAAAGACTAGCCCAATACTACAAGAGCAATAGCACCAAACATGATTTGCTGCCTGCAGTATTCAATGTAGCACTATGAGCAAAAGTAATAATTAGCATTCGCCTGCTTTTGTCACTCATAATTTTTAAGGTCTTTCAACTATACTAATGTGTAGATGTTCTCAAACGAGCACACTCTCCACAGATTCATGATGGAAAAGGCTGAAGGACAATTTCATGACAGGTACGAGAAAGCACTTGAGCAGGTAAGATCAGAGTTTGGTAGGACCTACACAATGGTGATTGGCGGAAGTGAGGTAACGACCTCAGCTACTATAACGCATGCCTCGCCTATTGACACAAGAATAGTGCTTGGACATATGCCGATCGGGGGTGCCAGCCATGTTAGGAAAGCCATTGCGGCTGCAAAAGACGCATTTGAGCTCTGGGGCAGGATAGACTATCGGGAGCGAGTACGTGTATGCAGGGTTGCAGCAGACATCATGGCCGATCGCAAATTTGAGCTTGCCGCGTGGGTCTCATATGAAAATGGCAAGAATCGTTACGAGGCTATAGCAGACATCGATGAGGCTATCGACTTTTTACGCTACTATTCTGAAGAAATGGAAAGAAATAACGGCTTTGAAACAATGATGAAAAGCGCTCAGCCAAATGAAAGGAGTAAGAGCGTCATGAAACCCTATGGAATATGGGGAGTAATTGCCCCCTTTAACTTTCCGGCTGCTATTTTTGTAGGCATGAGCACGGGCGCAATTATCACCGGGAATACGGTGGTAGCCAAGCCGTCTAGCAATACTCCAATTATTGCATGGAAGTTTGCAGAAATATTCAAGCAGGCAGGACTGCCTGATGGTGTGTTCAACCTAGTCATCGGACCAGGCGGCAAGATAGGCAATGAGCTTGTCAGCAACAAAGATGTTGCTGGCATTGTATTCACCGGTTCTCGAGACACCGGCTTCGGCTTGGCAAAAGAGTTTAGCAAGACAAGGTTCAAGCCGCTAATCGCTGAGCTTGGAGGCAAGAATCCTGTGATAGTGACTGAAACGGCTGACATCAATAACGCAGTTGACGGTGTCCTCAAAGCAACATTTGGCTACTCGGGGCAAAAGTGCAGCGCCTGCTCTCGGGTTTATATCCACAAGAAGGTGAGGGATGAGTTCCTCAGACGGCTTGTTGAAAAGACAAAGAACCTGCCGATAGGAAACCCACTTGACTCAAATACCTTTGTTGGTCCACTTGCCAATAAGGATGCCTACAGGAAATATCAAAAATACATAAGGGCAGCGGAGAATGATGGCAAGGTGCTTGTTGGAGGCTCTATCAAAAAGGATGACGACCTAAAGTACGGCTACTATGTAGAGCCGACGATTATCGTTGGTCTGCCAAAAAAGCACCGGCTCTTTAGGGAGGAGATGTTTGTCCCAATCCTATGTGCTGCAGACTATGAGAAGTTTGATGACGCCATCAAGCTTGCAAACGACACTGAATATGGATTGACAGCCGGAATATTTACTAGAAGGCAGGAAGAGGTCAAAAAGTTCCTTGATTGCATCGAGGCGGGAGTCGTTTATGTTAACAGGCAGGCAAGCGGAACAACTGGCGCAATGGTCGGATGCCAGCCATTCGGCGGATGGAAGAACTCCGGTACGAGGGGTAAAGGAACGGGAGGACCTCATTACCTGACAGAGTTCATGCGTGAGCAGAGTCAGACCATTGTTGTTGTTGACTAGCCAACAAATATTTCACATCATTCTACCGATGACTAGAGTAAAATATTATTATGCTTTGAAAATATTGTATCAATTATTGTTTGCCGAATGCAGAATTAAGTCAGTTAAAAATACTAGCTTCTGCAATCCGCCCCAGTTGAATAGGGGTCTGCTGCTTGCTTTCTCGTAATGCCCCCATTATTCTGTCGCTATTCGCACCAATTCAGAAATTTGCTTACCTTTGTCTTGAGAAAGTGCTGAAATTCCCCCAGTCAAGCTTTCAGCTACAACGCCTTTTTCTGCAAGTACTTCAGCAACTCTGAGCGAAGTATTACCCATCATGCAGACGAGCAATGCCTTCCCATTATCTCCTCCGCCCAATGCATTATCCAGTTCCTCTGGAATCTTTTGGGTTGCTAAAAGTCGCTCGACGTCGCTGGCCTTTGGGACAGAGATCTTGCTTTCATCAACTCCCAGTGAATTCGCAATTAACTCTATTCCCTCCTTGCGAGGGGCATACATTGTGTGAATCCAAAGAACTCTGTTGTAGTTTCCAATATTAGATACAGCTTCCTGTAGAGGAACCTCTAGACGATCCTCTCTTATCTCTTGTATCATTTCAATGCTCCTTCTGTACTTTTGGATTCCATCTGCAACTATTACGACAAACTTTCTTCCTCCATCTCCACCGAAATTCGCCATCTGCATCACAGCGTAAAGCGCAAGGGCACTGCTTTCTCCTACGTCATATCCCTTGTCTACGAAAAACTTCAACAGACGTTTTGCCTGTCCAAAATCTACCTCATGTTGTCCGCCGTATCGCTCAGGCTCGTAGAACTTCAAGCCTGCTGCCTTCTCTTTTGTCCTTATTCCTGCAACATCTTGGTTACTAAGTGGAAAGATTACATGTAGTGACTTCTTTCCATATTTGTCCATAAAGTATCTGCTCAAGCCACCTGAGGTGCCACCTGTACCAAAGGTGCAGACAACTTTGAATTCGGCTAGTGAATGCCCTTGTTCAATCAATTGCTGGTCTATCTCTGCGGCAGTCACAGTTCTGTGTACCTCAATGTTCAGCTCATTGTCGTACTGTTCCGGGCAGAAGCAACCATAGATCCTCGCAAGAAGCTTTGCCAAGTTTATTATGTCCTGCCTCGCTAGAAGTTCTTCCACCTCCGAGCGTGATTTATCAAAAATCGCAGGTTCGAACCCGATTTCAATGAGCTGTGAGCGAATGTTCGATGCAGTTGCTTTAGCAGCCAAAAGATTGGAATTAACCTTCATACCCGGAGCAGGGCAAATGTCCATGTCCAGGTTTATGATACGTGTTCTCTCGTTTCTCAACTCCTCAAATACTCCTTCTTGAAGCTTCCTGGATACTAGGGTAACGACATCTAGGCCGAGCCTAGCGATCTGCCCTAGAGCGATCCCAAAGTTACCCGAGGTCGCTTCAATTATTGTCTGTCCGCCCTTCAGTTTGCCTGACGCAATTGCATCATAGATTATGCGTACTGCAGGCCTTACTTTGATCGAGCCTGCAAGCAAGTTTGAATCAAACTTACCGAAAACCCGCAGATCTTTATCGGCAAGATCCAAGTCGTACTCAATTCTTGCACACTGCTTCAAATCTTCAGTAATGTCAATCAGAGGTGTTGGGTTAACAACCTTTGATTCGCCTGATTTTTCTTCTAGATGGGGAATCTTGCTCCATACCTCTCGCTCAAAGTGCTCCAATAGAGAGCTGTCAATCCCTTTATTCAGTCCCTGCAATTTTCTTCACTATGCCATATGATGCGTGAATAGGTTTTATAAAAGATATGATAGGATTTCAGTCGTCTTCTGCATGATTTGCATCTATATTTCACCTATATATATGCAATTTAGACTTGCTCCTGATACAGCGCTTGTAAGTGGGCATAAAAATTATTAACCTATTTTCATTCTGATCAACTCATACGCCTTGGCTGCATCTTTATCACTCAATATCAATACCATTTCATTTGTAGTAAAGAAAGCACTATGAATTGGAATTTGATGATTGTATAATATATTGATGAGAGAGATTTTGTTCAATCCAAGCAATACTCTATGTTTTTCGATTTCTTCCTTTCTGGTATAGGCATAGTTGATTATGAGGTCAGGCGAGACTATCGAGCGAATCAATAAAATGTCTAAATTCATTAGCGTGGACATCCTTTGTCTTCTCCCATACTCTCTTAAATTTCGGTATTGTCATTAT
>DASUUV010000062.1:0-11325 GCA_036373895.1 Nitrososphaera sp.
GGCCGGCTACACATAACATACATCATAAATATTGATGCAGGTAAGGTAGTCGAGATGGACATCGATTCATACTTTGAGCAAGTGGGCGGCATGTTGTCTACCTGCATGGACCTATGAGAATTTTGTGATAGTCTTTTGACCATGCGTAGGCCCCTTGCCCTTTGAGACGCGAACCGTCGCAGTTCTTTCATCTGCTTTTTCAACTGCCGCCCTGACCACCTTTAGCACATTGTCATCTTTGGTACCGCTAACGTACACTACATATACGAGCGCCTGATCCTTTCCATCTACTTTCCTTACGACCCGTCCAATCCTCTGCGCCACTTGGTTCATATTAGACGTGCTAGCAATAATTATTGCAATGCCGACTTGTGGTACATCGTACCCAATTTCAAGCGTGTGCACCGACAGTAATGGAAAATAATCTTTACCCCAGCTTTCCAAGATCTCCTTCCTCTCCTTTGTTTTGATTCCGTTGTGTATTGTTTGCGCTGGTATTCCATTTGCTTCCAATATTGCCTCTAGTTGTTGAATTGAGTCGATAGTTTCACTAAAGATCATGATGCGCTCGCCTGTGTGCCTCTTGGCCAGCTCAGCTGCCTTGAGTAGCTTCTGTCTAGTAGCACTGAGCAATTCTTTGCGTTTTCGCACATGAGCAAACCATATTTTTGCCATTGATGCCCGTGACCCGCCACGCATTAGTATCTTGGTCATCTTCCCCGGATCATATGCCTGAAGCTTTCTTGAGATCTCCTTTATTGCTGTACTTGCCTCATCATAACTTTTTTGCTCCTCCGACGTAAAGCTGACTTCTACTGGCCTGACGATTGGCTTGGCGAGCCTGCCGTCCGTGACTGCATCTTTGATCATGTATTTCTTTACAGGCGGAACAACAGTTAAGATTGTTTGATATTTTGGGTCCTTTTCATTTATGGTCGCGGTGAGTCCTAGAATCGCCTTGCGCGAATCTTCCACAATAATATCGAAGATGCTGTCAAATGCAACTGCGCTTTCGCTTACAAGATGGACTTCATCAAGTACTACCATGTTAGCACTCCTTATCAGGTTGTAATTATTGATGGCACTCTGGTATGTACTGATAGTGATCTCTCTAATGTCCTTGCGCTCCCCGTAGTAAATGCCGATGTGGTCATCGGAAATGCCATAACGCCGCAGACGTCTAACATTTTGCTCTATCAGCACTATCCTTGGAACTAGAAACAATATTGTAAAGCGATCCTGTCCTGACAGCCTAGCTGCCCACCTTGCACACTCAAATGCGATCTCGGTCTTACCGGTGCCGGTGCTAAAGATGACAGATCCACGACAGCCATTGTCAATCCATGCTTTGGCAGCCTCCAGCTGATCCTTTTTTAGCTCAAATGGAAAATGCATTGTAGATATCGCTGGCGGCATGCAACAAGTGAAAGTCAAGCGAATAAAAACTTTAATGATCTTGGCTAAACATGATATAGTATGAAGCCGCTACTCTACATGCTCCACCAAGACGATCCCTTCAAGTGTACGGCAGCCAAGCTGGTCAGGTTTCGCTTAGCAACGCCCGTCAAGTTTATCTCGAAGACTACTATTGTGCTTAACCCATTCTCAGAAGCTCCTGTTTTGAAATACGACCGTACAGTGGCAGATTATGTATGTGCTATTGACTGCTCATGGGAGCGCGCAGACGAGGTGCTAAAGCATCAGCGCCTTGCCGCTCAGGGAATAGCGAGAAGGCTCCCCGCGATGCTGGCTGCGAACCCAACTAACTATGCCAAGCTGGACAAGCTATCGAGCGTAGAGGCACTTGCAGGCGCCCTCTACATCTTGAATGAAAAGGAGCTTGCGGCAAAAATGATGGACAAGTTCAAGTGGGGCCACACATTTCTTGAGCTCAATGCCAACCTTCTACACGACTATGCAGATGCAGAAACAGAAGAGCAAGTGGTTGAGCTGGAAAAGGAGTACTTTCCTCAACTGGTAAGAAATTACTTTAGGAAGACTAGTAAGTAACGCCTAGGTTTTAATATCAATTCTGTCCATTGATACTGTGTGTGAGCCAGTGGGTGGGTCACTCGAAAGAGAGGAAACTCCTCCCTCACTGCAGGCACCCGAATTAGCGATAATTAGCCGGAGACGGCTGGCAACGGAACAGAAAAGATATCCAGTCAGAATGCCACGATGATGGTGAATAGCCTGAGGTCTCTGATACTGGAATGAAACTGCCGACCCGGGTGGAGCAAGGCTAAATAGAGCACAAGGTCCTGCACCTGCTCCGGTTGGCTGCTCAGCGGAATCCCGCTTAGAACAGAAGGAGAGTTATTGCTGGCACGCACCATAGTTTATCAAAAACTCCCCTTTCTCGCTGCATTAGAATATCGATAGAAATTGTGTCTTATAGTATCATAACACAAAAAACGCTTTGGATCCTCATACTGTAACTTATAACATGAGTATTGTCAATAATTGGCTCCATATTTCTTCCAAAACTCGTATTGCTGCAATCAAAGTAAGCAATTTACATTTCAATAGGAGTAAATAAAATTTATGCCATTAGCATGTTAAAATTTATAGCAATAAGATACCAAATATGTAATAATTAATACCTTGATACTCCCATCTGAAATTTTTCAGTATTTATGGTAGCAGATCTTTAAAATACTATATACAAGTACGATTTATTTAGAGATGCGGTCAAATATATCTTCTACAAAAACGAAGAGCACATAAATCATAATAATTTTGGCAACACTGCTAGTTCTTTCAGGAGCGGCGGCAGCGCTATCTCCAATACAAGCATTTGCAGACGAAGGGAAGAAGAAAGATGATGATAAGAAGAAGAAACATCATGATGATGATGATGATGACAAGAAGAAACATGATGACAAGAAGAAAGATGATGATAAACAAAACGAGCATTTGAGAGCATATATTGACAGTGTCATTGCTGGAACACAAGCTGAAATATAATAACAGCAAAATCTCTAGATTGTTGTCAAACCCTTCCTTTCCTTTTTTCCTTTTTTAATGAGAGAGGATGCAAAGAGTTATTCACGAGCATGATTTCCTTACAACGGGTCTGTGGCTAAGGTAATGGTGAGAAAGATGAGAACGACAAATCTCAATAAGAATAAAAATAAAAATACAAGAACAGCAACTGTAGCAATACTTCCAGTCACTCTAGTGATAGGCGCTGCAATGGTCTTGTCTTCTAACTATCGTGAGAGGAACAAGCACTAACACAATCTCAGAGCAAGAGAATAGCTGATAAGCTAGAGGCTACAGACAACAGGGCAGAAGTGAGGGCTTACAGAACTTGCAGCTGAGCTCCTAGCTAAGGCTGATACAATCCGTGATGGCGATGGCGGCAGCCGCACTACCTGCAGTGAGTAATCTAAACTTGCTCTACCTAGTAACTCTACCTCTCTTTTCTCTTCTATTGTTTCTTCTATAGTTGTGTCGTTATGAACTTGGTACTGCTTGATGGCTTCATCGTAAGAGTGCTAACAACCTTGTCTCTCTTTAGAGGAATACAATAAAAATACCGACTTTATCATACAACTATGATCTGCTATCGATATGATGATACGTTAAAGCTTCAGAGTGAGAACCCTATCTATTTCTGCCGACAGTGATGAGCCGATTTCTATTCATTTGTCAAGATATCACAAAACCTTCAAAGGTTCTCTTTATAAAGAGTCAATTGCCATTAGGCAAAGAAAGTCAGTATTGTATTCTTCTAAAAGGCATTCTGGCCTTTAATTTGCTGAAATAATTGATTCTTATTCTTACTAATTCGATGATATCTGTCTAGACTAGCTAGGCGTCATATGACAAAGAGCTATCCCCACTGTGTAAGAGGGTTTAGACCACCTTGCTCTGTCTAATTCTATTCTACATGCATCACTATTCTAGGTCTCGGATATTCTTGTATTCCTCGCTGGAGCTCGTGCCTGTATTGGACTTTCTTTCTTCGGTCATACGTATGTTCTGCTCAAAATCTGGAAGCTGGACTGCCCTCTGTCCGTAAGGTGTCGCTTTGAATGCTTCAAAGTCGTGTGCATACTGCTCCCTAGCTGGCTCTGCCGTGTACGAATGCCCCTTTCCGAGATCGTCCTTACTGATCACGAGCCAGAGAACCTTGCCGTCATAGGCATCGGCTAGATACTTTGGGATCCACGACTTGTCTTTGTTAACTATTCCCTTTTCTAGGCGTATATAGTTTTGTGTCACCTCTTTGATCTCACCAACATCATGACCATCGTTTGTCTTTACCTTCTTGCCCTTCAGCTGTCCCCACAATATCCTAGGCCCTTCGCTGCTTGCCATTGTAAAACGATGCAACATATCTGCTATAAAGATTGAAGAAAAGAGTTCTGCATAGGCTATGCTCACAGTTATGAAACGAGTCACTATAGGTCCTTTTTTGCAGGCCTTTGCTGCTAATAAAGCCCCCCAGAGACTTTGATCTGTGTTGCTTAAACAACAATAATAATGCTCTATCTTCAGCTTGGTCAGTGATTGGTTTAAGAGCACTTGTACTTTTCTTATGTGTAGATTCTTTGAAGAAGATGAGCGTGCTTTGGATCTAATCCTTAAGACTTTCTTGCGTTTTCAATGCATATGTGACTCTGAGGCAACTATCTGAGCTTGAGTAGCTCAAAGTGGTACAACTGCTTTTCTGATGTATCTGATTCCAATAGTGATAATAATAGTATTATATTATTTGGTAGGACGGAGAAGCGAAAAAGCAACTTAAAACTTAAATTCACTTTAAAAAGTATGTTTTTTATTGTTGCAAGGACTTACTCTTATCAAGCTGGGTGGCTCCGTGGTCACCTTTAAGGAAATGCCGCTCGCAGCTAATATCGATGCAATAGATGGCATTTCGCGCGGTCTGACGCAATTAGATGTTCCCGTCATAATTGTGCATGGCGGTGGCTCGTTTGGCCACTACTGGTCGGTAAAATATGATATGCATACCAAGTCGGCCAACTACGACATCCATGGTATCTCCATAGTGCATGAGTCAATGATCGCACTAAATCAGATAATCGTCAATTCCATGATAAGGGTGGGGCTTAATCCATATGGCATGCCACCATCGGTTCTTACGACAGGCCACAAGCCAATTGTAGCAAAGATAAAGCACATCTATGCGATGGCCCAGTCAAATGTAATACCGGTAACATTTGGCGACATAGTCTATGTTGGAGGTACCAAATATTCCATCCTATCCGGCGACTCACTCATGACAATTCTGGCAAGAGCACTGCGACCGTTAAGGATCATTTTTGCGACCAATGTCGACGGCGTCTACAAAGACAGCGTAAGCAGAGAACTTGTAAACGAGATACAGATCGAAGACAAGAGTAAATCGATTGAGTTCTTCAGAGCATCAGGCACCGACGCAACGGGTGGAATGCAAAGAAAGGTTACAGAAGCATTTAAGATTGCATCACACGGAATGGATGTATTGTTGATAAACGGACTTATACCCGAACGCATTATAGAGGCAGCAGAAGGTACGCTAAAGGTTGGCACAGTGGTAAAGGGGAGAAAGAGCTAGTTGCCAGACGCTTTTGACGCGTCCTCTGATATCGAGGTAATCAAGCAGCGCAAAAAGGAAGGGATAGACATCCCACTTCAGAAGAACGTACAGGCGAAAACTACTTCGACATACTTAGAATACGTCAGGCTAGTGCATAACGCGCTGCCTGAGGTAGACTATGATGATATTGACACTTCGATGACTTTTCTTGGGAAAAGATTTTCGGCACCGATTATAATCGACTCTATGACTGGCGGCACTGACGAGGCAACTGTCATCAACGGCAGGCTGGGTGAGCTCGCAGAAAAGTATGGCTTTGGCATGGGGCTTGGGAGTCAGAGGGCAGGACTCAAAAGTGAACAGCTTGCTGCCACCTATTCGATAGCAAGAAAGAATGCACCAAATGCGTTCTTAATAGCAAACATAGGTGGGGCACAACTTTCCAAGGGGTTCACGGTAGATGAAGCTAAAAAAATAATAAAAATGATTGGGGCGAATGCGCTGGTGGTGCACCTGAACCCGCTGCAGGAGCTTGTACAGCCAGAGGGCGAGCCGCGCTATAAGGGAATTCTTGCTCAGATTTCAGAGCTTGCCAAGACCATAGATGTACCACTGATAGTCAAAGAGGTGGGTGCAGGGATTTCAAAGGAGGTTGCCATAAAACTGGAGATGGCCAACGTTTCAGCAATCAATATCGCCGGGGCTGGCGGCACTACTTGGGCTGGTGTTGAAAAGATACGGGCTGAATCTCTCAAAGACGACCTGAAGAAGCACCTCGGTGAGATGTTCTGGGATTGGGGCATTCCGACGGCGGCCAGCCTCATAGAGGTCAGGCGCGCAGTGAAACTGCCGCTCATTGCATCAGGCGGTCTGCGCAATGGGCTCGAAGTTGCAAAGTGCATAGCGCTTGGTGCCAGCATGGCCGCAATGGCATATCCCTTCCTTCAAACAGCTGCGCAGTCACGCGAAAGTCTCTTTGCATTTGCAGATACAATTCTTGCAGAGCTTAAGAGCACGATGTTCCTTGTTGGAGCCAAAAACATCGCTGCACTTGCTAGCTCAAGATATATATTGACAGGAATGCTAGCACATGAGGTTAGTAGCCGTACATGAAGGCAGACAGCATCAAAAGCGAGCTGGAATCTTATGCTTCTACCGTGAACAACTTTATACTTGCATTTGTTGAGGGCAAGCCAAAGGAGCTTTACCAGGCTTCGTCACATTATATCCGCACGGGAGGCAAGCGTTTGCGGCCATTCATGGTCCTCAAGGGCTGCGAAATGCTAGGGGGAAGCGCCGAGAGGGCTCTTCCTGCAGCCGCTGCAGTTGAGCTTGTTCACAACTTTACACTTGTACATGACGATATCATGGACAATGATGAAATGCGGCACGGCACTGCAACTGTGCATAGATACTATGGCATGCCGCTTGCAATTCTTGCAGGTGACATTCTATTCTCAAAAGCGTTTGAACTGTTAACATTTAACTGTAGAAAGGCAGGAATTCCAGACAAGTCGATAATTGACATGGTGGAGCATCTTTCATTTGCGTGCACGGAAATATGCGAGGGACAGGCAATAGACGTAGAAGTGGCATCAAGCACCAAGTTTCCAAGCGTACAGCATTACATCGACATGATTGGCAAGAAGACTGCTACGCTCTTTGAAGCATCATGCGCACTTGGCGTGCTGTCATCTCCAAATCACACTACTAGCGATGTCAGAAACCTCTCTTCATTTGGCCGCAACATTGGTATTGCTTTCCAGTTGGTAGATGATCTAATAGGTGTGATAGGTGACCCTAAGCTGACAGGCAAGGCCGCCGGCAATGACATTCGAGAAGGCAAGAAGACATATCCAATACTACTTGCTCTGAAAAACGCCAACAAAGAAGACGCAGAAAAGATCAAGAGGGTATTTGGTACAAGAGGGAAGGCCTTGAGCCCAGATATCAAGGAGGCTGTCAGGGTCATCTCTCATATTGGTATAGAGCAGGACGTGAGGAATGAGGCAAGAAGATACTTGCATGAAGCAATCAAGTCAATTGAAGGTTACAATAACTCTGATGCCCGAAGAGCTCTTCAGTTCTCGGCAGATTTTGTAGTGGGCAGGAGTCTGTAGTAATACGTGCCAATCGATCCGAATACTGAGAAATTCATCCAAATCATTGCATTGAAGAATTCAGTTGAGCATGGCGGCAAGGCACAATCTGACGCAGTGATCGCCAAGTTTGTAGGCTTGAAGCCAGAATTGCGTAGCCAAATAAAGTCGCTTATCTCTGAAATCAAGGCAGTTGTGCAGCAAATAAATGCACTTTCACTTGCAGACCAAAAATCGCTTCTTGAAGAGCTTGTACCGAGCAAAGTGGCTGCAAAAAAGCAGGTAGCAGAGCAGAAACAGCAACTGCCTCCGCTTGAAGGAGCCATGCAGGGCAAGGTGGTTACTCGATTTCCGCCTGAGCCAAACGGCTATCCACATATTGGGCATGCTAAGGCAGCTATAATTGACGAAGAGTATGCACGAATGTACAGCGGCAAGCTGATTCTCCGCTTTGATGATACAAACCCGCTCAAAGAAAAGGTTGAATATTACGACGCCATAGCTGAGGGGCTGAAATGGCTTGGAGTTAAGCCTGATATTGTTAAGAATACTTCAGACGACATTGAGCTTTTGCATAATTATGGAAGAAAGCTGATCGAGCTGGACGGCGCATATGTATGCATCTGCACCCAGGAGATGATACACGACCTCCGAGCAAGGGGCGTCCCCTGCGAGTGCAGGCGCGATCCTGCAACCGCGCTTGATAGGATTGGAAAATTGTTCGGTGGCTCATACGAGCATAATGAAGCCATTGTGCGATTCAAGGGCGACATGGCCGACCAGAATACTGCTATGCGTGATCCAGCGCTTTTCAGGATAATAGACTCTGATCACCCTAAGCTGGGCAATAGAGTGCGGATTTGGCCGACCTATGACTTTGCGGCTCCAATTGAAGACAGCATCGATGGCGTAACACATGCTTTTAGGACAAAAGAATACGAGCTTCGCAACGCGCTCTATTTTGCAATTCTTGATAGGCTCAGTTTAAGAAAGCCATACCTTATTGAATTTTCAAGGCTGGAGTTTGAAGGAATTCCAGTTTCAAAGCGAAAGATAAAGCCACTTATAGAAAATGGCACAATCAGAAGCTGGGATGACCCGCGGCTCCCAACACTTGCTGCGCTTAGAAGGAGGGGCTTTGTGCCCGAGGCGATACGCAAATTTGTGCTATCGCTTGGCCTTACGCTTGCAGAAACCAAGCCTCCTTTTGAAAGCCTAGAAGCTTTAAACAGGAAGATAATAGATCCAATATCGCTGCGGCTGTTCTTTGTGAAAAACCCTATCGAAATGTATGTCAGGGGCGGTCCAGAAACGGAGGTCGTACTCAAGAACCATCCTACTGATACCAACCTTGGGATAAGGAGGGTGAAGGTTGGTGACCGGTTCTATATCTCGGAAGATGACGCAGCAGGGCTGAAGGTTGGAGCCGAAATTCGGCTCATTGAGTTGTATAACGTCAAGGTAACGAACATAGATTGGAAGAATGGTGCCCGCTTGATAATAACAGCTGAGGCTAGTGGTAACGAGATCCGGCAATCTATGCCGAAAATACAGTGGATTGCAAAGAATGACATAATTGACTACAAGGTCATGATTCCCAAGGAACTCTACACGAGCGAGGAGGAGTACAACACTAACAGCCTTGAAATATCGCAAGGTTTTGCAGAATCTTTTGTGTCCCATCTTGAGCCTGATGCACAGGTTCAATTCGTGAGATTTGGATTTTGCAGAATCGATGGTAATCAAATCGCAATAATGACGCACAGGTAAATGGACAATGAAGGTAGCAAGAATCCGAGATAGCAAGATAAAGGAGACATACAGCATCATATCTGATGATGGAAGAAGCATTGTCACAAGGTTGGAAATACAGCAGCAGACAGGCATACCTCTCCCCCCAAACATCAAGGACTTTGTGTTCGGAGGATGGCTTGACGAGATCAAGCATCACAAGTCCGAGCTGAAATTCAATCAGAAAGTGAGCGATGTCGAGCTCTTGGTGCCTATACCAAACCCTCCAAAGATAGTCTGCCTTGCCTTTAACTATTACGATCATGCGCGTGACGCAGGGCTCACTCCTTCAGATGAGCCCGTGATATTCATGAAGCCAAGAACCGCTCTTAACGAGCCGTTCAAAGACATCATTTGTCCGTCATTCGTAACTCGCCTTGACTATGAAGCCGAGCTTGCAGTTATCATTGGCAAAGAGACGAAGAAGGTGCCAGAAGATAAAGCGCTTGATTCTGTCTTTGGATACATGATACTAAATGACCTTTCTGCAAGAGATATCCAGTTCAAGGACAAGCAGTTTACTCGAGGCAAGGGAATCGATACTTTTGCTCCATGCGGACCGTGGATAACGACCAAGGACGAGATCTCAGATCCTCAGAACCTTTGCATAACAACCAAGGTTAATGGCGAAACACGCCAAAACTCATCGAGTTCAAACATGGTTATCTCAGTCAGGCGGATAATTTCTATACTTAGCGTGACCATGACGCTTGAGCCAGGGGACATCATTTCGACAGGAACACCTGCTGGAGTAGCAATGTCAATGAAAGAGCCAAAATATCTAAAGGATGGAGACGTGGTCGAAATAACGATAGAAAGACTGGGTACTATAAGGAACCGCATAGTATATCACTAACTTTAAAGCAAGAGCATTACTGCCAAGAATGACTTGACATGGATGGTCATCGTGTGGCAAAGACATTCTTTGCTGACATGCGCGAGGACTGGATAAGAGAGAAAAAACCAGCTCAGAAGGAAATGTGAGAATCGTTAGAGTCAAACGGCTATAAGCCGGAGGTATATGGATGGAATGTGATAGAATATTGATTATTGGAGAGAACCTTTAATCTCTGGTGGCCCAGAAACCTAAAACCACGAAAAGAAAGTAGCAGAAGTGATGTACTTTGAGCGAGAGTGGCTCTCAAAGATTCGATGGAACCAAGGAATATTACACTACTGCTGCTGCCTCAAAATAGAAGGTTGGCTATATGCGCTGTATGATAAGAAATTGTCCCTGCCGATCCTTGTATCAGGCTAAGATGGTGGTGGTGGTTTTGTTCTGCTCAACCTTGTTATTTCCCGTTCTAACAGCCTAGCATAGTATTCGTACGACTCTGCCAACTTCCCTCTGATGTTTGCAAGTTGCATCGACAAGTTAAGGGCATCAAGGCAAGTTTCAAGCGACCGCTCAGTTGCAAATTCATTCATGGCCTTGTTGAACTGGGAAATGATCTTTCTCTGATCGTCGCTCTGCTCATTTATGGTCTTGGTAAGCTGATCGATCTCGTTAGAGCCTCCAAAGCCCTTTCCTTTGAGCCAGTCTACCATGTATACAAAACTAGATTGGAGCGAGAATCAAATAAAACTTACCTATTTTTGTACATTTGAGCAGGTACTGTACGGCTGAAAATTAAAAATGTATTTATTTGCCGTTTTCTGAACTTCAGAAGTATATGGTAGTTGACAACAAAGCCAAGCTATCATACGTCCAAATAATCAAGGAGGATCTTGGCGTCTTCCACATTACTCCAGATGATGGCCCAATTCCTGACTTTAAGGCTGGTCAGTTTGTCACGCTTGGCTTCCATATCCCAAGCGAAGGCAAAATAGTCCGCAGGGCTTACTCTATCGCATCACCTCCTGAGCAGAAGAAGCGCTTTGAGCTGT